>NZ_MUFL01000080.1:0-14854 GCF_001995355.1 Salinivibrio sp. PR919
GTATGCATCTGGATAATCCTCTTCGATAACAGAGAACGTTTTATGATAGATTTCATTTGTTAAATTTCTTATATGATCCTCTTCGCTAGTAGATAACTCTCCAATACCACTAAAAATAGAGGAATTTACGTTTTGGAAAACAAGAAACATGATCAACCTATTCCCATGAATAGCACAAAGTCTAGCTCGCCCTTCTGAATTCTGATGGAGCTCCTCAACCCTACTATCTATCACTCTAGATATTAGAACTTTACGCCATAGATTCGGACCATTAACGCTGTCATTAAACAATGCTCTGTAAGGAGCCTTGGATATGTCATCCCATAGACGACCAATTTCACGTTTTGCCTGAACAGCATAAGTATAGTCGTTATGAGAACATGCCAGGGATATAGTTGCTTGAACTAAATCAAATCCATCTATCCCGATTGGCAAAGAATCTCCAGACTTATAAACGTATCCAACATTCTCCAACAGTAGCTCATTTCTTATCCGCTCTTGGTTTGTATCAAGGGCAACGAAATCCCTGCGATCTATACGATTTTGCGTATTATTATTTCTGGTTATTTCTTTACCAAAATCTTCCGGCGTATCAGACAATGAAATTATTCTTATAGGAACTTTTGCATTTTGTACTGCATCTGGCTGCTTATCGAATGCTGCAGCTATAGAGCCAACTGTTTGAGCCCCGTTCACAATTTTAAAATCGCTACACTCGAAAACACCCATATCTCTTCCACTTCCTCCAATAGGCTTCCTACCCACATTAGCGCAAAGAGCTGTTATCCCATTGTTAAAATACCAAAGGTTTTCAGGCGATGTTAATACAGTTTCGGTAATACCTTCGTTTATCTCAGTATTTCCAAGATAAATACGGATATTTGGTGAGAATATTTGAGGAAAATGATCATGCCACCATATAGCTACTTCACTTGCAGAAACTTGACCGTAAAAAGCCATATAGGGTTCTCTAACTTGTCCCCACGAGTGCAGCGCAAGCTCTAAATCAATAGGCTGAGCTTCTGCTCCTCTAGCAACTGCACTATATATATTACTTTGTCTCAGCGTCTTGAAGGTCAAAATTTCAGTTGTATCATTAATTTCGGTTGTAACATCATGGATAATTGTTTCAACTTCCGAGCTCAGTGGCTGAGTACCTGTATAACATAAGACCATAACTATACGAGTTTGTGCATMATTTAAAGCTTGATCTATTTCCGGCTTTTTGTTGTTTATTTTATCGTTAAAGCGTTCAAATCTTGCATTTATAAGATCCTTAAAACCCTGCAAAAATTTCTGTGTATCTCCTACACTAACGCTACCTCCACCATCCTGATTCCATTTCGATTGAACGAGATATAAAACTCGATCAACTCTACTATAGTAAACAGCATCTAGCCCGTTATCCTTAAACCCATCTGTCACATATCTAGCAGAAACTTCGAATTCAATTTCTGCTTGGGTCTTTAAAGCATATGCAGCAAGAGAACGAGTTCTAAAGATCTGTTCTTTTTCATTATTACTTTTGTCTTTAACGTCATCGAGATCAATTAGATCTCGATAATTTTCTTCGAGATAAGCATTTATTTGTCTAAGGTGAATTATACTCATAATCTAAACTTCTCTTTTTTAGAGTTGTATCGGAGATCATATTGACTTACAGAAACTGTGGCACGCACTGTCTTCGGTATATCTGGCCTTTAGGCTGCTTAACCATCGAGTGTTTCACCACGCTACCGCCGATCAGTTGTCGGCACCTAACACGCCATTTATTGGCTACTTTGCGGGTTAGTGTATCAAGCGCTGTGTTGCTTTTCGTGCGCTATTGTCCAAAGTGTTAGCCAAGCCTTGTTTTGTTAGATTGGTCCCAAAAAGGCGAGTCGTAATCGCCTGATTCGGGTTTGAACGTTGCGAGTTGTTTGGATTGAACGAGATTTTAGGTAGGAAGAGGAGTGACTTTTGCTGACTGAATTGTTTCTTCAATCAGTGCTTCATATGTTGCTGCTTGTCCAGCCGGGAGCAATTGACGATGCATTTCTCGGCGCACGTTTGTATCAAATAAGCGTTCTGCCACCCATCCGGTTAGATAAAGTGCCGATAAACATCCACCAGCCGTGGCGATATTGCCATCAATCACTAACGGCTGGTCTTGCACTTCTGCGCCCATGGCTTCAAGGGTAGGTTTAGCATCGGGATGCGTGGTCAGTTGACGCCCGCCTAACAACCCTAATCGATACAAAATAAAGGAGCCCGCACAAATCGAGCCGATAAGTTGGTGATTGGGATTAAGCGATAGAGCTTTCATAAACGCATCGTCGTTTAATGCGGCAGGTACGCCTTTATAGCCACTGGTAATCAATACAACATCAGCTTCACTTGCTTCACTGAGTTCACCATCTGTTGTTACCGAGAGCCCAAGCGTCGATGTGTGTTCGGATTTGGTACCAAGTGCGCGTACATTCCAATGTTGAGAGAGACGTCCAAAGATGTCGCGCATGAGAAAGAAATCGATGTCGGTAAATGCATCAAATAGCACAATCGCAACGGTATACATAATATCCTTTTACATTATAGCCAGTTATTTCAATAAGATATCATGCTTTACAATAAAAGGAGAGCAAACCACCGCATAACATGTATACGGTGGTGAGGAGCATTTACCCTAACGCGCAAAGCGAGTGGCGTGGAAGGCGAGGTGTTCATCAATAAACGTACTGATGAAAAAGTAGCTGTGGTCGTAGCCGGGTTGCATGCGCAAGGTCAGCGGGGAGTTGTGTTTCTCGGCCGCWTGTTTCAGGGCTTGCGGGTTAAGCTGCTCGGCCAAAAAGCCGTCTTTGTCGCCTTGGTCCACCAGCATCGGCATGGCGGTGGGGCCTTGGGCGAGTAACACGGTGGCATCATAGGCTTGCCATGTTTGTTCGTCATCACCTAAATAGGCGCTAAAGGCCTGTTTGCCCCACGGGCACTCGGTGGGATGACAAATGGGGCTGAACGCCGAAATGCTGCTGTAGCGTGATGGGTTACGCAAACCAATCACTAACGCGCCGTGGCCGCCCATGCTGTGTCCGGCAATTGCGCGCTGGTTGTTGACCGCAAAGTGCGATTCAATCAGCTCCGGCAGTTCGTGAGCAACGTAGTCGTACATCTGGTAGTGCGACTGCCACGGCGCTTGGGTGGCATTAACATAAAACCCCGCCCCTTGGCCGAGATCGTATTGATTGGCGTCGGCTACGCCCTCGCCGCGCGGGCTGGTGTCTGGCGCCACAATCGCCATGCCCAAGGTGGCGGCTTGTTTAAAGGCGCCGGCCTTTTGCATAAAGTTTTCGTCGGTGCAGGTTAGGCCCGAGAGCCAATAAAGCACCGGCACGGGTTGTTTTTTCGCTTTTTCGGGCAAAAAGATCGCAAAGGTCATTTTGCCGTTGGTGGCTTTAGAATCATGCTGCCAACGTTGGTGCCAACCGCCCGCGACTTTGTTTTCGCTTATTTTTTCTAGTTGCATGGTTATTTTACCGCCGCGTTGCCACGGCGGCCGTCCTGTTATTTATCCATGTGGATCACGCTGCGAATGCTTTTGCCTTCGTGCATCAGGTCAAAGGCACGGTTCACTTCATCAAGGCCCATGGTGTAGCTGATAAATTCTTGTAGACCAAACTCACCATCGAGGTAACGCTCGACAATGCCGGGCAGCTCTGAGCGGCCTTTAACGCCACCAAACGCCGAGCCTTTCCAGACGCGTCCTGTCACCAACTGGAACGGACGGGTCGAGATCTCTTGGCCTGCGCCGGCAACCCCAATGATCACTGACTCGCCCCAGCCTTTGTGGCAGCATTCCAGCGCTTGGCGCATCACATCGACATTGCCGATACATTCGAACGAGTAATCGACGCCGCCGTCGGTCATCTCCACAATCACTTGCTGGATTGGCTGATCGTAGTCTTTTGGGTTAATCACATCAGTGGCGCCCAGCTGCTTGGCAAGGGTGAACTTGCTCTCATTGATATCAATGCCGATGATGCGACTCGCGCCTGCCATACGCGCGCCAATCACCGCGGATAGGCCAATACCGCCTAAACCGAAAATCGCCACCGTGTCGCCTTTTTCTACTTTGGCGGTATTCATCACCGCGCCCATGCCAGTGGTCACGCCACAGCCAAGCAAGCAAACTTCTTCGAGCGGTGCGGCTTTGCTCACTTTCGCCAATGAGATTTCTGGCAGTACCGTGTATTCCGAGAAGGTCGAGCAGCCCATGTAGTGGAAAATGGTCTCGCCGTTGATAGAAAAGCGCGACGTGCCGTCTGGCATCAGGCCTTTGCCTTGGGTCTCACGCACTGCGCCACACAGGTTGGTTTTGCCTGAGCGGCAGAATTTACACTCACCACATTCTGCGGTGTAAAGCGGAATCACATGGTCGCCGACTTCTACGCTGGTCACGCCCTCGCCAACCATTTCGACGATCCCGCCGCCTTCGTGGCCGAGAATGGAAGGAAATACCCCTTCAGGGTCGTCACCCGATAAGGTGAACGCATCGGTATGGCACACACCGGTGGCAACGATTCTGACCAACACCTCGCCCGGCTTGGGCAGTTCAACGTCGACCTCTTCCATTTTCAGTGGTTGGCCCGGCCCCCATGCGACGGCGGCTTTGGATTTAATGTGGGTTTGTCCCGGCTTGATGGTTAGTGCCATTGCAGAATCCTTTTGAGTTCAAGGGAGTAATTCGTATCACGCTATACTAGCTAAGTTGCTTTTCGTTATAATCCAGCAAAATTGAAAATTATTATTTCACTAACGTAATAATACATTGTCCGATAATATAGACAGGATAGACAGTCATGGCGCCGCATTGGGAAGGATTAAACGAATTTTTAGCGGTGGCTGAGCACGGCAGTTTTACTCAGGCGGCTTATAAGCTCGATACCAATGTGGTGGCGGTAAGCCGACGAGTTGCGGCGCTGGAAGCCCATTTGGGGGTGAAGCTTTTTCATCGTACCACCCGTAAAGTCACACTAACGGATGAAGGCGAGCACTATTATCAACGTTGCCGTCCGCTGATGGCCGCCTTGCAAGAGGCCGAGCAAACCATTACCCAATCGCAAGCGCTTCCCACCGGATTAGTGCGGGTGACGGCGCCAGTGAATTTTGGCGAACAATATATCGCTCCCCTGCTGGCCCCCTTCTTGCGGCAATATCCTCATGTGTCGGTGGACTTGCATCTAACTAATCGTCGAATTGATTTAATTGAAACTGGCACCGATGTGGCGATCCGTATTGGTCATCTCGCGGATTCCAGTTTGAAAGCGAAGCGCTTGGGTTCTCGACGGCTCTCCATTTGTGCCAGCCCAGCGTATTTGGCAGCACACGGCCGGCCGCAGACGCCAAGCGAACTCAATCGCCATGTTTGTTTGGTCGGCTCCAACGAGCACTGGCATTATCAAGCGGGCAATAAAGTCCGCACCCTCACGGTTTCGGGGCGGCTGCGCTGTAATTCTGGCGTGGCGTTACTCGAGGCGGCCAAGCAAGGTATTGGCCTCGCGCAGCTGCCGCATTATTACGTGCAAGAGGCATTAGCCGAGGGAACATTAGAAGAAGTATTGGTAGATTATCGGATAGAAGAAGAAGGTATTTGGGCGCTTTATCCACGCGGACGTCAGCTTCAGCCCAAAGTAGCGGCGTTATTGACCTATTTAGCTCAACACTTGCCCACTCAACCCGCCCCTGATTTTTAACCGACATTTTGGAACCCGCTAAAAAAATCGCCAGCACAAGGCTGGCGATCGGCTCACGGTGTTCAAAAACGGTCGATTAGTCACGCGACGCGCGCAATGACGTGTCCGCTTTGTTAATCGCTGAGACTTTAAACGCGCCCACATAGTGATCGAGGGTGCGTGCGAGCCCTGCTAAATCTTGGCTACTCGCTTCTAGGCTATGGCTATCATCCAACCCGGCTTGCGCCGCTTGGTTAACCGTATCCATGTTGACGTTAATTTCATTGGCTACGCTTGATTGCTCTTCGGTCGCCGTTGCCACATGGGTGTTCATATCCAAGATGGTGCTCACTTGCATCGCGATGCTTTCCAGCGCCGTCAGTGCTTGCTCGGTCGCGCGGTTCCCTTCGTTGGTCAGGGCTTTGCTGGTGTCCATCGCCTCAACCGCGTTTTTCGCTTCTTGCTGAAGCTGATCAATGGTCGATTGAATTTCTTCGGTCGATTGCGACGTTTTAGTCGCCAGACTGCGCACTTCATCCGCCACTACCGCAAAGCCACGTCCGGCTTCGCCAGCGCGTGCTGCTTCAATCGCTGCGTTCAAGGCAAGCAAGTTCGTTTGCTCTGAGATGCCACGTATCACGTCCAAAATGGAGACAATCGACTGGGTGCGATCGGCCAGCGAGGTGATCACCGTCGACRTGTTGTCCATCTCGGTGTCGAGTTGGTTGATGGTCTGGGTCGCTTCGGTCAAGGTTTGCTTACCGGCTTCGGTTTCGCTGTTGGCTGACGAAGCTGAATCTGCCGCATTCGACGCGCTTTGCGAAATTTCGTTGATGGTGGCGATCATCTCATTCATCGAGGTCACGACCAGCAGCGCTTGCTCGCTTTGTGATTCACCACGTTTTAGCGATTGCGCGGCTTTATCGCGCAGCGACTCGGCTGAACGGCCAAGCTCTTCACCGGTTTCCACCACATGCGCGATGATTTGGTCGATTTTTTCTACGAAGGTGTTAAAAGCCACCGAAATACGGGTGATCTCGTTGTTGCCAGTGACAGGCAAGCGCACAGTCAGGTCACCGTCTCCTTTCGAGATATCCGCCAGCGCGTGCTCAAGGCCTTTAAGCGGCGCGAACAGTCGGYCCAATAGCCATACCAGCACGAGGGTACAGGCAATAAAAATCAAGCCAATCGCGGTCAGCTGCGCAATCGCAATGTCATTGGCCGCGCTATCCACTTCTGTAATTGGGATCCCTACATCAAACGCGCCCCACAGGCGGCCATCGACGTAGATGGGCATCATGATGTCGTACACCCATACATCTTGCACATCAGCGTACCAGCGTGAATGCTGCGGTTGGCCTTGGCTGGCCCCCGCCACTGTGTAGCTGTCGGTGTAGACTTTGCCTAGTTTCTGCGTATCACTGTGGGCAATGGCTTTGACGTTTTTATCAATGACGACGGCATAGCTGATGTCACTGCGTACTTTGAGACCGCTGACCATCTCCTGTAAATCGTCGGTTGGCGTTGACGAGTTCGACAGAATGTATTCGGCGCGATCCGCAAGCAGCTCTGCCTGCGCTTTGGAGCGCTTGAGAATGATGTGGTCGATTTCATCGTGTGAGATAAAAGTTGTGGCGGTGATGCTGGCAATTGCCGCCACTGCAAACATGGCACACACCACAATTAAGATCAGTTTTTTCACTACGCTACCTTACTGGCAATGGGAGGGGCGGAAACCGTCAACGTCGGCGTGCAATAAGCCGGTAGCCTAATTCGGCCAAAAGGGGCGAGAGACGGCTGACTTCCTCTCTGTACATGGATGTCAGCGCAAATAATAGCGACAGCGTAACTGATAAACAAGTTACGCCTCGCAAAAGTCAAATAATCATGCGCGGTTACGCACAAAATCATATCGCTCGCATTGACGATGAGAAGCCATACCGTTCGCCAATTTTTCTGACATTTTAGGCGGTCCCAAATCGCGTGGCAGGAAAGTAATTAAGCAGTTTGTGGAGCGCAAAACACAGCATTAAGGTGATCACTATCGCCACAATATTGCTGCTCACGCGGTAAAGCGCATCATACATAAAATCTTGGCTGGGACTTAAGTATTGCCCAAACAGGATCCCCAAGGTGGCCATCGCGCCAAATCCGACCCCTGATCCACTGGCTTCTTTCACATGAGCTTTGGCGAATAAAAGCGTCCCTATCCACAAAAGCGGCGCGACCAAGATCAACACCCCAAACCAGTCATACAGTATTGCTTGGCATGCTACCCCATACGCGACGCCAAGCACCGTGCCTACCGCGCGTTTTCGCGCATAACTTAAGGTGCCGTTCCAGTGCATGGGAAACAGCAATAACACAGTCGTGGCCTGCGCTGAAATGGAGTCGCGCAARTCAAACAGCTGAAAGACCACAAAGGAAATGGTCGCTAACGAGGCTCCCATTAATGCCTCGTGGCGCATACGGTGAGTCTGCTTGCCTCCCGCGGGCATGGCAGGCGGCTGACGTTCAGTCACATCCGGGATCAACCATGTTACTAAGTAGGCGATCAATACCGAGAGGATATTGGCCCCTAAGTTACCAAAAACGAGCGTGTTAAGTGGCAAGTCTGGATAGCTGGCAAAATGCAGCATAATGCTCAGGCTCAACACACTGTTGGCACCAAACAGAAAAAAGCGCCCTTTAGACATGCACGCAAATTTATAGGTAAACAACACAAAGACGAGCGGTGTCATCAGCCCTGGATGCGCCCCCAATAAGCCTCCGAGCACACCCACTTCTAAACCACTGATCACCGCGGAGGCAAGCAATTGGCGCGCCGCGCGACCGTTCATCACTGGGACTAAGCCCAGCAGTAGCATGGGGGTAACGGTAAAAAACACCCCAAAGCTACAATCAAAAAACTTGCATACCGTAAAGCCTACTGTGGCGCCGGTGGCAATCCGCAAACACTGGCGCACATCGTTATCACTTAAGGGGTGATGCCATAAAGCCATCGCTCACCTCCCTAGTAGATGTAGTGCAGCAGGCTTAAAAAGCCGACCTGGGCACTGGCGAATACTTCTCCAACCCAGCTGTCTGGCATAAGTTGCACCGTGGCACGGGCACCGGTCGGTAGCGCATGAGAGGGCCATTCATCGAGTTGAATGTGCAAACGCATCCGCTGCGCATCACGCACCCAACGGTTGGAATTAGACGGTGACGCCAGTTGTCCGTTAGCATCGATCTGTCCAGCACTGACGCCCGCATCCACGCTACTCACGTGTCCCGCGTAAAGCTTGCCCGGCTCACTATCAAACGCCACCTTCACCGGCGTGCCAGTGTGCACATCACGGACACTTTTTTCACGAAAATCGGCAATCACATCGGTGCGATCAGACACCAAGGCCATCAATGGCTGACCAGCACTGGCATAGGCTCCCACGTCCAATTGCAGGTTGGTGACGACGCCGTCATGGCTGGCTTTTACTGTGGTGTAGGATTGATTCAATTGTGCTTTCTTTAATTTGCTCAATGCCACCTGTTCGGCAATGTTGCTGGCACCGTCACCACCCCGTTGAATTTGAAGCGCACTGACGCGTGCCTTGGCCGCTTCCCATTTCGCGCGGGCGGTATTAGCCGCACTGATTGCATCATCACGCTGCTGCTGTGATACACCATTTTTGGCAAACAAAGCCGTTAAGCGTTTCGCTTCGCGCACTTTTTGCTCCATCACCGACGCCAAGGCCGAAACATCTTGCCGCGCCGCCATCAATGACGCATCTAACTGAGTATTGGTTTGTCTGGCTTGAGCTAAGGAGAGTTTGGCTTGGTCGACCGCAATCCGATACGGGGTATCATCAATTTGGAACAACACATCCCCTTGATGCACGCCTTGGTTGTTTTCTACCGCCAAAGCACTGACCGGCCCGCTCACCTGTGGAGCGACTTTGGTCACGGTGCGTGTCACCATGGCATGAGGCGTTAGTGGCATCACGTTATCTGCCAGCAAAAAATAGCCAAAGAGCAACACAAAACTGAGAGCAGCTACTTTTACCCAACGCGCAAATTTTTCATCTGGTGTCATTCGTACTTCTTACCTCTGTTATTGTTCTATGCCTTAGTCATCTTTTGTGGTGGCGGTATAGTCCATCGCATTTTGATTGATGGTGACCAACACCCGCTCTAAGGCGTCAAAGTCTTCGGCGTCAATGCCTGCGAGCAGATGCTTACGTACCCGCAACACTCGCGCTTCAATACGGGTCATCAATTCACACCCGCTGTCAGTGACGTGTACCGTTCGGGTGCGCTTGTCTTCTGGCGAGCAGCGCCGTGTGATCAGCCCCTGCGTTTCAAGGTGCTTTAAGGTCCGCATCAACGAGCCCAGCTCAATTTCGAGCGCCTGCGCCAGTTCACTTTGACTGATGCCGTCTCCCAACCGACGCAGCATCCACAGCGCACTCCAGCGCGGATAACTCAGCCCCAATGGCGCCAGTTCAGAATCAGCAACACGCCGCCACAATCGCGCCGTGCGTCCTAAATGTTCAGCAATCGACATGTGTTCAGGATGTGACGATGTCATACGTTTTCTCCCTCAACCGTGAAATTACTTAGCCTGCTAAGTAATAAGTAGCCGCCACTATAAAATAGTTAGCAGGCTAAGTAAATAGAAAAGTGATTTGTGTCACATAACTATGGCGAATTGCTGGCGCGATAGCCGCTCGCCGCCGTTGGTCAACTCTGGTAATCTAGCGCGCGTCATCGTTTTGTTTGTAAAGGAATTACCATGCAAGAGCTCTGGGATCGCCATATTCGTTATCGCAGCCATCGCATTGATGTGCCGCTGGATCATCATGACGCCGCCAGCCCATCGATTTCGCTTTTCGCCCGTGAAGTGGTTGATACGCGCAAAACTGAACAAGATTTACCGTGGTTAGTGTATTTTCAAGGCGGGCCAGGGTTTGAGTCTCCTCGTCCGAATGGGGCAAGCGGCTGGCTAAAACGTGCCTTAAACGATTACCGCGTACTGTTACTTGACCAACGCGGCACGGGCTTAAGCTCGCCGGTAAATCACCAAACACTTGCCCACCTCACGCCTGCCGAGCAAGCGGCGTATCTGAGCCATTTTCGGGCCGACAGCATCGTGAAAGACGCCGAGTGTTTACGCGAAGCGTTAGGCATCAAGCAATGGGCGATCCTCGGACAAAGCTTTGGTGGGTTCTGTGCCCTCACCTATTTGTCATTCTTTCCACAATCGCTATCACGCGCCTTTGTCACCGGCGGTATCCCGCCGCTCGAGGGGCACGCCGATGCGGTGTATCAAAAAACCTATCAGCGTGTGGAAGACAAGAACCAGCAGTTTTTCGCCCAATTCCCCGATGCACAAGCCCGCTGWCACGAGATTGCCCAGTATTTGCAAAACAATGCGGTGACGCTGCCAAACGGTCAGCCGTTTACCGTTGAGCAATTTCAAACACTGGGACTGAATCTCGGTCGCGGCCATGCCGGGCTACCGCTGTATTACCTACTGGAGCGAGCCTTTATCGAGGTGAATGGTGAGCGTGCCTTAAGCTATCCGTTCWTAAATGCGATGCAAGCTGACCAAGGATATTTGACCAACCCGTTTTACGCTATTTTGCATGAATCGATTTACTGCCAGCAGCAGGCATCGCAGTGGTCAGCCCATCGAGTGCGCGATCAATTCCCGCAATTCCACTATCAGCCCGATCAGCCGTTCCGGTTTACCGGCGAAATGGTTTACCCGTGGATGTTTGATCAACTGGCTACCCTTAAACCGCTCAAAGACGCCGCCATGTTGCTGGCGGAAAAGAGCGATTGGCCGGCGCTTTATGATCTCGACGTACTCAAGCGCAATACGGTGCCGCTCGCCTGTGCCACCTATGTGGATGATATGTTTGTTGAGTTCGATTATTCCCGCCAAACCTTGGCGCAGATTGCCAACAGCCAAGCGTGGATGACTAACGAGTACGAGCACAATGGCATTGGCGTCGATGGTGAACGTATTTTGGATCGCTTAATAAACATCGGCGATAGCCTTGCCGCTCGCCAAGGCTAGTGACTCTCCGCTGCGTATCGCTCCAACAGAGTGCTGTCGCAGCGGAAATTTTCACCACTGCAAACTGTGATCTAACTCAAATCAAAAAAACCACGCTCAACACGTGTTACGCTCTTTGTCAGTACCGATTGAACTCGGGAAAATGCGATAAAAATCGCCCGCTCGCCTTCAAGGCAGCCTGACTGATCAGCGTAGACTACGCCCCCACCAGCCCAGACTAGCCAAGTAGGCACACTGGCTAACGATGCTTGCATGTTATGCTAATTGGCGTAGTATTATTGCGTTTCCTCGGGTTACAGGACGTATCCCAGCACGGTGTAGGCTCAGGAGCATGAGACCCTCACTTCATCGTCGTTTTTTCTTCTTAACCTTTGCGTTCACATTGATGAAAATTGTAAGTAAATCAAGCAAGAAAAGGGCAGTATTTTATAAATCTAGCGTTTTTTTCGATAAGCTGTGGTCACGCGATAAAACGCCCGTTTCCGTCTTATTGTTAGCGGTTGTTATTGGCCTGCTCGCGGGTATTGTGGTCACCTTCTTTGAACTCGCGATTCACTCTCTTTCTCAAACACGTACCGAGTGGCTCGATAGCAATATCACCTCAATGATTCCATTGGGATTACTCGCCTTTCTGATCAGTGCGGGCCTTGCCTTAATTGGCTATTGGCTGGTGCACAGATTTGCGCCTGAAGCGGCGGGTTCGGGTATTCCTGAAGTAGAAGGCGCCATGGAAGGTATTCGTCCCACACGATGGTGGCGGGTAATCCCAGTGAAATTTTTTGGTGGTTTGGGCGCGCTAGGCTCAGGAATGATTTTGGGCCGAGAAGGGCCGAGTGTCCAAATCGGTGCCAATATCGGCCGGATGGTGACCGACACCTTCCGCATCCACGACCGTAACACCAATCAAACTCTACTCGCATCAGGTGCCGCAGCGGGCTTAGCCGCCGCGTTTAATGCCCCACTTGCAGCGATCATGTTTGTGGTTGAAGAAATGCGGCCGCAGTTTCGTTATACCCTCATTTCCATTAAAGCGGTGATCATTGCGGCAATCATTGCTGACATTGTGTTTCGCTATATCAATGGCCAAGACGCTGTCATCGTGTTACCTCAATACGAGACACCGCCACTGRTTTCATTGTGGTTCTTCTTAGCGTTGGGGTGCTGTTTTGGTGTGTTTGGAGTGATTTTTAACTTCCTGATCATGCGCTTTCAAGATTACTTTCAACGCTTGTATCAAAACAGCCAAAAGCGCGTGTTGATTGTGGGGTCGACCTTGGGGGGGATATTTGGTCTACTGCTGGTGTATGCGCCTGAACTCACGCACGGCGGCATTAACCTTGTCCCTGATTTTGTTACGCTTAACTATTCAATTAGTGCACTGCTGTTTATTTTTATGGCACGCACACTGCTGACAGTCATCTGCTTTGGTTCCGGCGCACCGGGCGGCATTTTCGCTCCCATGCTTGCCCTTGGCACCTTGCTGGGAACCGTCTTCGGTTTGATGATTGCAAATCTCTACCCTGACATGGGCATTGAACCGGGCATGTTTGCGATTGCGGGAATGGGCGCTCTGTTCGCCGCGACCGTGCGCGCGCCGATTACCGGTATTTTGTTGGTGATTGAGATGACCAACAATTACTACCTAATCTTACCGCTGATTATCACCACGCTGGGTGCCACACTGTTTGCGCAATTGCTGGGTGGCCAACCTATTTATACCGAGCTGTTACGCCGAAAAGTACGGCAGCAAAAGTTGCAGGTTGAGCAGCAGCCATAATCATAATCCATGTTTGGCAAGGATAGCGGCAGTCGTGCCGTTATCTCTCATGTCTCTTAATACCGTATTAAGTGGTGTGATTAGTCGCTGATGACGTTGATGCAAGACGAGAAAAACCTCGAAAGTCTCAACCGGTTTTTCTCCTATTCGTACATCAGTAAATTGCTCTTTCTCGATAATACTTCGAATACCGCCGTAGCCTATCATCGCTTGAACTCGCTGACTATTAACCATATTCAGTGCATCGCGTTCTGTTCTAGCGCGAATAAGCTGCCATTGATAGCGTTTTGCGATTTCTACATTAACCTGATCACCAATAACTCCCACGACATATTGGTAATCTTCTGGCTTTAAAACATGTGTGTGTCCAAATAGATAATAATTAATCGACATGAGTGGCTCTTCTGGATACAGCGCTTCGGGAATATCTTGATAGACAAGTCGTGTCCGGCCAAAGTCCGCATCGATAATCCCTTTGGCTAGGGCGTTTTCGGACCGTGCTAGTGGCATTTCCATCCATGTCAGTACAATACGCTCATCAATGGCAGTGAATGCATGCTCTACAATCGCTTTAGTCGCCAAAGAAACAGAGTCACTGGCGTCACGATAAGCAATCGTTAGTGTATTTGCCATGACACACAACGGTAACCAACAAACGACAAATATCCATCCGTTTTTCACATTACCACTCCAAGAGTCCACATCCCTTTAGAGATTAGAAGAGCTCCAGCGTATCGTCTATGCGCTTGCTAGTGACGTTGTCACTTTTAGATTTATTCCTAGGGTCTTATTAAGCTTCGTAACATGGTAAGACATAACTCACGGTCGGGGAGCGCATCAAATTCAGCCCTTACGATTAGCCCTTCCAACAGCGTCATCACCGCATCAGCAACCGCCTTTGAACCAACAATCTGTTCAATTAAACCGTAAATTTTGTCTTTGTGCGCTTTAGCAATCTCTACAATTTGGCTGTCTGTATTGCTCTTAAATTCGCCAATTGCGTGCATAAACATACAGCCTTTAAAGTCGTCTTGTTTAAACCACGCCAGATGCCAATCGAGGAGCGCCGCCAATTGGGCGTCTTTATCCTGATGCGCATCAATAGCCTGCTGCAGTCCCTGCTCAAATCTTGTATGACGCGCTTGCAGCACAGCCTCAATCAAGGCCGATTTAGCGCCAAAGTGACGGTACATCGATGTCTTTGAGACCGCGGCTTCATCACGGATTTTGTCGACGCCCACCGCGGTGTAACCAAACTGATTAAATAACGACTCGGCTACCGCCAAGATGTGATCGCGCTTACTCATGATG
>NZ_MUFL01000081.1:0-14760 GCF_001995355.1 Salinivibrio sp. PR919
GGGAGTGGGCTGCACCAGAAGTAGATAGCTTAACCTTCGGGAGGGCGTTTACCACGGTGTGGTTCATGACTGGGGTGAAGTCGTAACAAGGTAGCCCTAGGGGARCCTGGGGCTGGATCACCTCCTTACTGACGCTATTCTTGCGAGTGTTCACACAGATTGTATAGGTTGAAAGTATAAAGAGAGGTTTGGCATCCCAATGCCAAACACGCCTAGGAATTATTGCTTAGGCGTTATGATTTGCTTAGATAGCAAGGCGCTTGAAGTGCGAATGGCCTGAGCATAGAAATACTATGTGATTGTCTGAGCAATGAAAGCAACGCGGCTAGCGAAGATAAATCATCCGCATAAAGTCCCATTCGTCTAGAGGCCTAGGACACCGCCCTTTCACGGCGGTAACAGGGGTTCGACTCCCCTATGGGACGCCACYTGGGTTGTTAGCTCAGTTGGTAGAGCAGTTGACTTTTAATCAATTGGTCACAGGTTCGAATCCTGTACAACCCACCATTTCTCAGACGCGGGGCTATAGCTCAGCTGGGAGAGCGCTTGCATGGCATGCAAGAGGTCGGCGGTTCGATCCCGCCTAGCTCCACCAAGTCTGAARGATGGGCGATTAGCTCAGTTGGGAGAGCACCTCCCTTACAAGGAGGGGGTCACTGGTTCGWGCCCGGTATCGCCCACCATTTCTCTTACAAAGAGAAACGCCATATTATATTGGGGCTATAGCTCAGCTGGGAGAGCGCCTGCTTTGCACGCAGGAGGTCTGCGGTTCGATCCCGCATAGCTCCACCACTTTATTATTTGTTTTTCACAGCAGTTATCTCCTGTTGCGAAAAGCTGTGTCTGAAAGCAAATAATAAAGTGGTTTGTCTTTATGATAGACACACATGCTCTTTAACAATCTGGAAAGCTGACAAGTCATTCTTAAAGAATGACAGTAAAGTTCTCAATCAGTGACAGAAATGTCACTCACACAATCAAGTGTGCTTGGGCTTTGTCTTATTTGATAAGCAAAGTCTCTATTTTGAGTCCGGCAAAAACAAAACCTTAATTAGTTGATGATTCAACACTCAGTGGTTTTGCGACGCAGATTTCTTTTTTAGACAATCTCGYGCGAGKCGTTTGTCGCKGGGAGCGTAACGTGTTACGTGACCRAGCAAACGGTGAGCAAGAGGCCGTATAARAGAGAAAGATCGAGCAAAAAGACCTCTTGGGGTTGTATGGTTAAGTGATTAAGCGTAGACGGTGGATGCCTTGGCAGTCAGAGGCGATGAAGGACGTATTAACTTGCGATAAGCCCAGATAAGGCAGTAAAAGCCATTTGAGTCTGGGATTTCCGAATGGGGAAACCCACCTGCATAAGCAGGTATCTTAGCGTGAATACATAGCGCTAAGAGGCGAACGGCTTAGGCGTTAGGTGAACAGGTTGGAAAACCTGGCAATAAAGGGTGATAGCCCCGTAACCGACAACGCCTTAGYCGTGAAATCGAGTAGGACGGGACACGTGATATCTTGTCTGAACATGGGGGGACCATCCTCCAAGGCTAAATACTCCTGACTGACCGATAGTGAACCAGTACCGTGAGGGAAAGGCGAAAAGAACCCCTGTGAGGGGAGTGAAATAGAACCTGAAACCGTCTACGTACAAGCAGTGGGAGCCTCTTCGTGGGGTGACCGCGTACCTTTTGTATAATGGGTCAGCGACTTAATGTTAGTAGCAAGGTTAACCGCATAGGGGAGCCGTAGGGAAACCGAGTCTTAACTGGGCGTMSAGTTGCTAGCATTAGACCCGAAACCGAGTGATCTAGCCATGGGCAGGTTGAAGGTTGAGTAACATCAACTGGAGGACCGAACTCACTAACGTTGAAAAGTTAGGAGATGACCTGTGGCTAGGGGTGAAAGGCCAATCAAACTCGGAGATAGCTGGTTCTCCCCGAAAGCTATTTAGGTAGCGCCTCGGACGAATACTACTGGGGGTAGAGCACTGTTAAGGCTAGGGGGTCATCCCGACTTACCAACCCTTTGCAAACTCCGAATACCAGTAAGTACTATCCGGGAGACACACGGCGGGTGCTAACGTCCGTCGTGGAGAGGGAAACAACCCAGACCGCCAGCTAAGGTCCCAAAGTTATCGCTAAGTGGGAAACGATGTGGGAAGGCTCAGACAGCCAGGATGTTGGCTTAGAAGCAGCCATCATTTAAAGAAAGCGTAATAGCTCACTGGTCGAGTCGGCCTGCGCGGAAGATGTAACGGGGCTAAGCGATACACCGAAGCTGCGGCAATGGCTGCATCACTTAAAGCTATTGGATTGACGTTATGCGCGAAGCGCGTAGTTAATAACGTCAAAGCGCCCAACAATGGTTGAGGCGAACAAGATAGTGGCTTTAAGGATGCAGCTATTGGGTAGGGGAGCGTTGTGTAAGCTGTTGAAGGTGTGCTGAGAGGCATGCTGGAGGTATCACAAGTGCGAATGCTGACATGAGTAACGATAAAGGGGGTGAAAAACCTCCTCGCCGGAAGACCAAGGGTTCCTGTCCAACGTTAATCGGGGCAGGGTAAGTCGGCCCCTAAGGCGAGGCCGAAAGGCGTAGTCGATGGGAAACGGGTTAATATTCCCGTACTGCTGCTTACTGCGATGGGGGGACGGAGAAGGCTAGGTGGGCCTGGCGATGGTYGTCCAGGTTCAAGTGCGTAGGCTGATTTCTTAGGCAAATCCGGGAAATCAAGGCCGAGACACGATGTCGAGCCACCAAGGTGGTGAAGTCATTGATGCCATGCTTCCGGGAAAAGCCTCTAAGCTTCAGGTAAGTAGCAACCGTACTCCAAACCGACACAGGTGGTCGGGTAGAGAATACCAAGGCGCTTGAGAGAACTCGGGTGAAGGAACTAGGCAAAATGGTACCGTAACTTCGGGAGAAGGTACGCTGCCCGCGGTGAAGTCCCTTGCGGATGGAGCTATGGGCAGTCGCAGATACCAGGTGGCTGCAACTGTTTATTAAAAACACAGCACTGTGCAAAATCGAAAGATGACGTATACGGTGTGACGCCTGCCCGGTGCCGGAAGGTTAATTGATGTGGTTATCGCAAGAGAAGCCATTGATCGAAGCCCCGGTAAACGGCGGCCGTAACTATAACGGTCCTAAGGTAGCGAAATTCCTTGTCGGGTAAGTTCCGACCTGCACGAATGGCGTAATGATGGCCACGCTGTCTCCACCCGAGACTCAGTGAAATTGAAATCGCAGTGAAGATGCTGTGTACCCGCGGCTAGACGGAAAGACCCCGTGAACCTTTACTACAGCTTGGCACTGAACATTGAGCCTACATGTGTAGGATAGGTGGGAGGCTTTGAAGCGGCGACGCCAGTTGTCGTGGAGCCATCCTTGAAATACCACCCTTGTATGTTTGATGTTCTAACTTAGCCCCRTTATCYGGGGTGAGGACAGTGCCTGGTGGGTAGTTTGACTGGGGCGGTCTCCTCCCAAAGAGTAACGGAGGAGCACGAAGGTGGGCTAATCACGGTCGGACATCGTGAGGTTAGTGCAATGGCATAAGCCCGCTTAACTGCGAGAGTGACGGCTCGAGCAGGTACGAAAGTAGGTCATAGTGATCCGGTGGTTCTGAATGGAAGGGCCATCGCTCAACGGATAAAAGGTACTCCGGGGATAACAGGCTGATACCGCCCAAGAGTTCATATCGACGGCGGTGTTTGGCACCTCGATGTCGGCTCATCACATCCTGGGGCTGAAGTCGGTCCCAAGGGTATGGCTGTTCGCCATTTAAAGTGGTACGCGAGCTGGGTTTAGAACGTCGTGAGACAGTTCGGTCCCTATCTGCCGTGGGCGTTGGATGATTGAGGGGAGCTGCTCCTAGTACGAGAGGACCGGAGTGGACGAACCGCTGGTGTTCGGGTTGTGTCGCCAGACGCATTGCCCGGTAGCTAAGTTCGGCACAGATAAGCGCTGAAAGCATCTAAGCGCGAAGCTGGCCCCGAGATGAGTCATCCCTAGAGCTTCGAGCTCTCTAAAGGGTTGTYSTAGACKASRACGTTGATAGGCAGGGTGTGTAAGCGCTGTGAGGCGTTGAGCTAACCTGTACTAATTGCCCGTGAGGCTTAACCATACAACACCCAAGAGGTTTTGGGTTGGACTTAAAATAAGCCAGTTGATTGTGGCGAGAACAAACAGCTTTCTAGATTACAAAATTTTGCTTGGCGACCATAGCGCTTTGGACCCACCTGACTCCATGCCGAACTCAGTAGTGAAACGAAGCAGCGCCGATGGTAGTGTGGGGTCTCCCCATGTGAGAGTAGGACATCGCCAGGCTTTGATTACAATTGATTAAAGCCAAGAGATATAAGTCTTTAGTCATACAGAATTGTTGCGGAGTGGTAGTTCAGTTGGTTAGAATACCGGCCTGTCACGCCGGGGGTCGCGGGTTCGAGTCCCGTCCACTCCGCCACTACTTAGAAACCCTAGCTGAAATGCTGGGGTTTTTGCGTTTAAGGCGTCCCTAAATCAAGAGCTTATTCATGTTTGAGAAGTGCACGGAGTGGAGTGCTTCACTCTCTTTCCTCACTATAGGTTTTTACTAACGCTTGCTTAGTCATGACTTTATGAATGCATAAACTGCGATATGTGTGAGCCTGAGTGTCTCAATGTACCTTCGTTACTCTGGGCTGTCATGCATGACTGTAAAGCACGTAGCATTAGTTTACTATTTTGGGTGATACAGATATAAAAAAAGCGCCTTGCGGCGCTTTGAATGGTTTAGGCCATCCCTTGGATGACCACAAATTTTTCTAGGAGCTGATCCTCTGTCTCGACATTATCGGGATCGGTGATAATGCATTTGGAGATCGGGCAGACTGACTGGCACGTTGGCTTGTCGTAATGGCCTTTACACTCGGTGCATAAATCTGGCTCGATCTCAAAGATCTCGGACCCCATCGAGATAGCCCCATTGGGACACTCGGGCTCACACATATCGCAGTTTATGCATTTATCCGTGATGAGTAATGCCATACTACTTTCCTGATGGATTACGCGTATCTTGACCTGATTGTAGGTTACGCATCAGTAGTGCGTATTCCAAATCCATATCTTCTGGCACAGGAATAAACACAAAGTGACCATTACCTTTGGCATCGTCGATAGACTCTGATTTGCGGTTTTCCATGACTTCAAGAGTGAAGTGGACGTTACCCTTCGGCGTCATGAGCTCAAGGCTATCACCTAAAACAAACTTGTTCTTCACGGCAACTTCCGCTAAATCGCCACGGCGTTTACCGGTAAATTCACCGACAAATTGCTGTTGGTCAGAGACCGAATAGCCGTAATCATAGTTTTGGTAGCTATCGTGTGTATGGCGACGTAAGAAGCCTTCGGTATAACCGCGGTGCGCGAGGTTTTCCAGTGTGCTCATGAGGCTTTCATCGAAAGGCTTACCGGCAACAGCATCATCAATCGCCTGACGATAAACTTGGGCTGTTCGAGCACAGTAGTAGAAGGACTTCGTCCGACCTTCGATTTTCAGCGAGTGAACACCCATTTGGGTCAAGCGTTCAACGTGCTGAATGGCACGGAGGTCTTTTGAGTTCATAATGTAAGTGCCGTGCTCATCTTCATAAGCGGCCATTAATTCACCGGGGCGACGGCCTTCTTCAAGCAAAACGACATCGTCGACAGGCTGGCCTTCACCCAATGTTGGTGTGACTTCCTGTACTTGTACCACTTGGCCGGCATCGTCTTCTTTGGCTTCGTGAACCTTATAGTCCCAGCGGCACGCATTGGTGCAGGTGCCTTGGTTAGGGTCGCGCTTGTTGATGTAGCCGGAGAGCAGACAACGACCCGAGTAAGCCATACACAGAGCGCCGTGCACAAATACTTCAAGCTCCATCTCTGGGCATTGTTTGCGGATCTCTTCGATCTCTTCAAGCGACAGCTCACGTGAAAGGATGACGCGTTCAACGCCTTGCGAATACCAGAACTTCACCGTCGCCCAGTTCACCGCGTTGGCTTGTACCGACAAGTGAATTGCCATATCGGGGAAATGCTCACGCACCATCATGATAAGGCCTGGGTCTGACATGATCAGTGCATCAGGACCCATATCGATGATAGGTTGCAAATCGCGGATAAAGGTTTTGAGCTTGGCGTTGTGCGGTTGAATGTTACAGACCACATAGAACTTTTTGCCCTGTGCGTGGGCTTCATCGATCCCGATTTTCAAGTTCTCGTGGTTAAATTCGTTATTGCGCACACGTAAGCTGTAACGCGGTTGTCCGGCGTAAACGGCATCAGCCCCATAGGCGAATGCGTAGCGCATGTTTTTAAGGCTACCGGCGGGTGAGAGTAGTTCTGGAGTAAACATAATTCCTAGCTAAAGTCTGAGTGTAAGTCAGGCACCTTCATCGTGAAGGTGAGTGTGGGCGCTATTTTACTGTGACAGTGCCCACACTACCAGCAGGAATTACCTAGTCTTTGTGTGGATTAAGCCAGTTGCATCAGTATACAAAGGCTCACTCGAGTGACTAATCGGTTTGTAAACCGCCGAGGGTCGTGAATAATCCATCAAGCAATACGTCGAGCTCACCGCACATCAACGATAAATCAGCATCCAGTCGGGCCGCGATATCTTCGCGGTCGATATCCGCGTTTTGATCGCGTAACTCTTCCGAAAACTTCAGGCGCTTAAGGCTGAGATCATCGCCCAACACAAAATGGATTTGTTCTTGCCAGTCCATGGCGAGTTTGGTGACTTGTTTGTCGGCATCGAGGTGGGCGTGAATTTCTTCACTGGTGAGATCTTGCTGTTTGCATTTAATCACCCCACCTTCTTCAAGCAGTGCTTTGAGTTCAGCCTCATCACCAAGGTGGAAGCCCTGAGGCGCGCTGCCTTGTTTAWCCCATTCTGTCATGGCATGTTCCACCGGTGTTTGGGTTTCGACGGGCACAACCGGTAAGCTGCCGATAGATTTACGGAGTAAGGCAAGTAGCTCTTCGGCTTTTTTAATACTGGCCGCATCGACCAGAACCAGCCCTTTTGCCGGCATGAGAAGGGCGCACATTTGGCTTTGGCGGGTAAAAGCGCGCGGGAGCAACTCCATGACAACATCATCTTTTAGGCTATCTTTCTCACGTTTTTTCAAACGCTGGCCTTGGGCTTGCTCCATAGCATCAACTTTTTCTTCTAGCGCATCTTTGATCACAGAGGCAGGGAGCAGCTTTTCTTCTTTGCGTGCCCGGATCAAAATATTGCCACCGCTGACATGGGTCAGCATGTCGCCGTGCTTACCCAATGCTTTGTCCCAGCCGAATTTCTGCATGTCCTGGCTGCCGCAAGGGGTAAAATCGAACTCTTTGAGTTGGCTTTCGAGCTGTTCGGGATCGAGAGGAATGTCGCGGGTGAGGCGGTAGACGAGTAAGTTCTTAAACCAAATCATGGCGAGGCTTTATCCATCCAGTTGTGAGAAAGCCAACATGGTATTGCATTCATACTCGAATGTCGCTGCAATTAGCGTAGAATTTTACCCGGCTCGCGACATTGGCGAGTGTCTATGACCTCGTCTTTTTTCAACCAACGGATAACCCCAGCAGTGTTAAAAATCATTCATACCTCAGATTGGCATCTTGGCCACCAATTGCATGGCTATGATCGTCAGCAAGAGCACCAGGCGTTTCTTGATTGGCTACAGCAGCAATTGATAGATGAAGAGGCGGATGCCTTGTTGGTTGCCGGAGACATCTTCGATAGTGCCAATCCGCCTGCGAGCGCTTGGCGTATGCTATACCGCTTCTTAGCGGATGTCGCGAAGGCGTTGCCCCAACTGAATGTGATTATTACCGGTGGGAACCATGACTCACCTAGCAAACTCGATGCGCCACACGAGCTACTCAAAGCCTTTGATTTACACTTAATTGGTGCTATCTCACGGCACAGCGATGGCAGTTTAGATACCGAGCGTATGATGGTGCCAGTGACGGACAAAGAGGGGCAAACCGCCGCTTGGGTGATGGCTGTACCTTTCTTACGTAGCAGTGATTTACGCACGGAAGGATTGGGGGAATACGATGATCGTCTCATCGAAGGGGTGCGACAGATTTATCAGCAAACAGAACAAGCGGCGCGCGCCAAATGCACGGGGAGCCAAGCGCTGATTGCGATGGGGCATGTTTATATGGCGAGTGGGCAGCTATCAGAAATGTCTGAGCGACGCATTCTCGGCGGCAACCAGCATGCGCTGCCAGCTGATATTTTTGCCAAGGATGTTGCCTATGTGGCACTGGGACATTTGCACCTTGCCCAGCGGGTCGCGAAGCAAGACCGAATTCGCTATTGTGGTTCGCCGATCCCGCTGTCTCTGTCAGAGCGACACTATCGTCATCAAGTGCTCGCTGTCACTTTAGAGGGGGAGCAGCTTGCCGATATTCGCTCTCTTGAAGTGCCGCGACGGGTCGACCTATTGCGTGTGCCTGACAAGCCTGCTCCGCTTGATGAAGTGATAGAAGCGCTGCAGGCGATGACCCTTTCCCCACTATCGCTGGATATGCAGCCGTTATTGGAGGTGCCTGTTCTATTGGATGCCCCGCAACCGATGTTGCGTGAGAAGATCCTCGTGGCGCTAGAGGGACAGCCTATCCGTTTGGCGAAAATAACGCCGCACTATCGTGACCGCACCCACGAGCGCCAATTTCGTGAGCAGCGCTTGTCTGATGTTGAGCCGTTTCAAGTTTTCCGACACGGCTGGCAGCAAAAATATCAAGGTGAGCCGGATCCGGCTATCGCAGCGACTTTTTCACATTTGCTTGAACAACTGGAACAGGATGAGGACCAATAAACGATGAAAATTCTGGCATTACGTGGCGAGAACCTGGCCAGTATTCAACACCCGTTTGAGTTGGACTTTTCGAAGGGCCCTTTGGGTGATAGCGGTTTGTTTGCGATCACTGGCAAAACGGGCGCCGGTAAATCCACGTTGTTAGATGCTATCTGTCTTGCGTTATACGACAAAATCCCGCGCTTTCAAGCCAACAAAAAGAACGATGCAGATATTGGTCTCGGCGATCCTGCAACCCGAGTCAAAGCCAACGATGTGCGCAGTATTTTGTCGCGAGGAAAAGGTGAAGGGTACGCAGAAGTCGACTTCTTTGCCCATGACGGCAGTCGCTGGCGTGCCCATTGGTCGGTACGTCGCGCGCGAGGAAAAGCCGACGGTCGGATCCAAGCCAGTGAGCATTGGCTCGAAAACCTCACCACCGGCCAACGTTTTGCAGGAAAGAAACAGGAAGTGCTCAGTGAAATTGAGCGTCTGGTCGGGCTTAGCTATGAACAGTTCCGTCGAGCGGTGATGCTCCCTCAAGGAGATTTCGCGGCTTTTTTGAAAGCGTCAGCAGATGACCGCGCTGCACTGCTGGAGCGGATGACTGGTACCGAAATTTACAGCCGTTTATCCCAAATGGCCCATGAGCGTGCCCGTGATGAAAAACAAGCACTGGATCAGCTCATGCAACAGCTCGGTGACATTCAGCTACTGAGCGAAGATGAAGAGCAGCAATTGGTGGATGAGCAAGCCCAATGCCAACAGACGGTCAAGCATCATCAACACCAGCTCAAAATGCTGAACGACTATCGCCAGCAACACACCCACTTAGCGCAGGCGCAACAAGCGCTTGATGACGCGCAAGTGGCACTGGATGAGGCGGAACAAGAAAAAGCGGGTGTGGAAGCACGTCGAGAGACATTGGCGCAGATTGAACGTGCCCAAGCGGCGCGAGAGGATCTCAATGCGCTGCAGCGTCACCAGTGGCAGTCCCTATCTTTGGGGGAAGATCTTGCTGCGTTAGCCCGTGATGAACAGGCTGTTGCAGCCGACTATGAGCGACAAGCGGATCGTTGGCGAGAAGCCAATCGCGCATTGACCGACGCCGAGCAAGCGTGGGCTGATATGGAGCCGAAGGTGCGTGAGGCTCAGCAAATTGAGACCCAATTAGCCAGTCTTGATGAGCAAATGCGCGAGCAAAACATTACCCTCAATGAAGAACAGCAAAAATGGCGTCAAGCGCAACAGACCCTTGAACAAACCCGTGCCCATGCACAGCATTTGGTGCATCGTGAAACGATCATTGCTGAGCAACTGGCAGCGTTTGGCGATTTCGGTCACGTGGCTGAGCACTATCAGCCGGTGTTTGACAACCTCAAGCAATTTCTAGATTGCCAAGATGCGCTAGCCGCACTGAGTGATGAGCACAGACAGCGACAGCAGCAAGCCCAGCAATGGCGTCCTCAGCGCGATAAGCTTGAGCAGGATATTGCGCAAGTRGATGCCAGCAGTGACCAGTTAAAAACAAAACGCGCGGCTGCGGAACCTGAGCGTTTGATTGCGGAGCAAGAGACCGATCAAGCGCGCTACAGCCAATTACAGTCTACCCGCCGTTTACAAGAGGCGGTCTTAAATGAGGCGCATAACTGGCAATACTGGGACGAACGCTGCCGCCATAATCAGACGGAATTCGAAAAGTTTGATGCCATTTTCCGCGATAGCCAAACCCACCTAGCGCGTTTGAAAGACACGGTAACGCGCCAACAAGCACAGGTTGACGAAGCACACCACAGTTTGCAGCAAGCGATGGCCGTGATGGAGTTGGAAGACTTGCGTCAAGCGCTTAACGAGGGAGACCCTTGCCCGCTTTGTGGGGCGACTGAGCATCCTTACTTACACCATGCGCCCGTTGTGGAAAGTTTGATTGATCAGCAGCAAACGCGTCTCGCTGAGCTGCAAGCGACACTCAATCAAAGCCAGGCAGAATACTACTACTGGCAAAAGCAACATCAACAAAGTGAACACGCATGTGCTGAATTGCGTGAGCAAGGGCAAGTGTGGCAAGCGGAGCGTGATCAGTACGAAAAAGGGCTACGTGTCGCTATTGCTGAATTGGATAGTGACATCGACAGTCAGACGCCACTGCGCGATGCACTCATCGATATTGAAGCTCGAGCCCAACAGACGCAAGCGGACTATGTGGCTTGTTATCAAGCCATGACCGAACGTCAGCAACAGCTTGCCCATATTCAGCAGATTGATGCGGCACTCAGTGAGTTGCAACAAGCTCGAGAGCAGCTTGTTGCCCGTCGTCATCACTTAGACCAAGCGCTAACCGAATGTGAAACACGCCTTACCGCCATCGACGAACAATGGCACCAGCAACAAGCTCAGCGTGATAGTCGCTGCGAAGCACTCGATAAACAGCTAGGCAAAGGCCAATGGCAGGCGAGCTTACAACAAGTGGGATCCGCGCGTTACATTCGCCAAATGGAGCAAAAAATCCAGCAATACCGCGCTTTGCAAGCGGAGCGTGAGGGGATGGCGGCAGAAAAGCAGCGTACCGACACCGAGCTTGCCACGCTCACACAGCAGTGTCAGAGCTTGTCGGATGCCATTCAGTCACGTCAGACGCAGTTGGTGAACTTGGCGCAACAACATCAGCAGCGTATGGCGGCGCGACAGGCGCTGGTGGGGGATCAGGATCTTGCGAGCTTAGAAACTGAGTACAAGTCACGCATAGACGCGCAGCGCCAGCGTCGAGCTGAGGCGGAAAAGGCGTATACGCAAGCCAGTGAGCAACGCGCCGGCTTGCAAGCCCGCCAGCAAACCTTACAGCAGCAACGGCAAGATGCTAACCAGCACTATCGTACCGCCGTTAGGCGTTGGATCCAGTGGCAACCTGCGCTGGGAATGAGTCAGTATACTTTGATGGCGCATTTGTCATTGAGCGAGGCTTGGCGGGCGGATGAACGCCAAGCTTTAAACCAGATTGAGGCGCGCTATCAGGAAGCGAAAACACGCTTTGAAGAACGTGAACAGCAGCTAAACCATTGTCATCAGGCCATTGCGACCGCCAAAGCGTGGTTTGATGAGCAAGCGCTGACAGATGACGAGACAGTCTTGGAGACGCAGCAAGCCGAGTGGCAACACGCGCAAGAGCAGGCTGAACAGCGTGTGTTCGATATTCGTCATCGGCTGACGCAAGCCGAGCAGGCACGTCAGCAAGCGGGGAGTTTAACGGACAAAATCGATACCCAACGTAGTAAAACGGAACAATGGCTAAAACTGGCCGATTTAATTGGCTCGGCCAGCGGTGCCAAATTTCGTAACCTTGCCCAATCACTCACACTCGCCCAGCTGGTGGAGATTGCCAACGAGCACCTTGCTTCGCTTTCTCCTCGCTACGCGCTGCAAACCGTACCCGACAGTTTGTTAGCATTGCAGGTGGTGGATCATGATATGGGAGATGAAGTGCGCAGCGTGGAATCCCTCTCTGGAGGAGAGAGTTTCTTGGTTTCTTTGTCGCTG
This sequence comes from Salinivibrio sp. PR919, assembly GCF_001995355.1. Lineage (NCBI taxonomy): Bacteria > Pseudomonadati > Pseudomonadota > Gammaproteobacteria > Vibrionales > Vibrionaceae > Salinivibrio > Salinivibrio sp. PR919. The sequence goes on from NZ_MUFL01000081.1 coordinate 12,351, forward strand.
GCACTGGCGCTCGCCTCATTAGCGGCAGATACCCGTCAGTTAGGATCGCTGTTTATCGATGAAGGCTTTGGCACCTTGGACCCCGACAGCCTTGAGATGGCACTGTCGTGTCTCGATACCCTGCAAGCGGATGGACGCCAAATTGGTGTGATCTCTCATGTGAGTACTTTAGTCGAGCGGATTGGTGCCCAAGTTCGCGTAGACAGTCAGGGCGGAGGTGCAAGTCGCGTGTTGGTCACACAACAAGGTGTTGGCTAGGTCACAGCATGCACAAAGTGCGGGGAATTTGCTCGCGCTGGGTCACAAAAATGTCATAATAAATCCACATAATGGCGCCAGTTAAATGATAACACTAGGTAATTATCATGGTTAGAAGGATTCTAGTTGTTGAGGACGAAGCGCCGATCCGAGAGATGCTGTGCTTTGTGCTGGAGCAAAAAGGCTACCAAACGGTAGAGGCCGAAGACTACGACTCAGCGCTGGCGCAAATTTGCGAGCCTTATCCGGAAATGATCCTCATGGATTGGATGTTACCGGGCGGATCGGGGATTAACTTGATCAAGCACCTCAAGCGCGACGAATTGACCCGACAAATTCCTGTAGTGATGCTGACCGCGCGTGGGGAAGAGGAAGATAAAGTCCGAGGCCTAGAAGTTGGCGCGGATGATTACATCACCAAACCTTTCTCACCGAAAGAGCTCATGGCACGCTTAAAAGCGGTGATGCGTCGCGTATCACCGACCACACTGGACGATGTGATTGATGTACAAGGCCTCAAGTTAGACCCTGTCTCGCACCGTGTGACGGCCAATGATGAACCGCTCGATATGGGGCCAACCGAATTTAAAATGTTGCACTTTTTTATGACGCACCAAGAGCGTGTCTACAGCCGTGAGCAGCTTTTGAATAACGTTTGGGGTACCAATGTGTATGTTGAAGATCGTACCGTTGATGTGCATATCCGGCGTTTGCGCAAAGCGCTTGAAGCGGGTGGCCATGATAAGTTAGTGCAAACCGTACGTGGCGCAGGATATCGCTTCTCGACACGCAACTAAAAAGATAGAAAGCGCTCCACATACGTTGGGGTGGATGGAGAGTAAATGGTCGAACGACTGTCTTGGAAGAAGCTAGCTTGGGAGCTGGCTTTTTTTTATTTGCCTTGGTTTATTATTGGCTGGCTGTTCGGTGGCCTGCCTTGGTTGCTATTGGGTGCAACGGTTGCCATGTTGCTTTGGCATCTGCATCAACAAATCAAACTGTCCGACTGGCTATGGAAAGATAAAAGCCTGACCCCGCCTTCAGGCACAGGCTCCTGGGAGCCATTGTTTAATGGCATTTATCGGCTTCAAAAACGTAATCGCCGCCGTCGCAAAGAGTTAGCAAACCTGATCCGTCGTTTCCGCAACGGGGCCGAATCCTTGCCCGATGCGGTGGTAGTCTTTGAAAGTGATGGCTCGATTGTGTGGTGTAACAAGCTGGCACAAGAACTCCTTGGCTTGAGAATGCCAGATGATAATGGCCAACATATCAGCAATCTTATTCGCGCGCCCGAGTTTGTCAGCTACATCGCCGAGGCAAATTACGATATACCGTTAGAAATGCGCTCCCACATCAACAGTGCGCGCACCTTAGAATTTCGTACCATGCCCTATGCCGAGGGAGAGTTCTTGATGGTGGTACGTGATATCACCCAACTCAAACAGCTGGAAGGAATGCGACGCAACTTCTTCGCCAATGTCTCACATGAACTGCGTACGCCAATGACGGTGTTGCGCGGTTATCTCGAGATGACAGAAGATCCTGACATGGTGATAGGGCCGATGTGGCCGAAAGCGCATGGTGTTATGACTGAACAGCTATCGCGCATGGAATCACTGGTTGAGCAGCTCCTGACGTTATCCAAAATTGAGGCGGCCGCAAAACCAGAATTAGATCACGATGTTGATGTGCCAGCGATGCTGGATGTGTTGCAAAAAGAGGCGCAAACCTTGAGTGGTGATCGTGAGCATGTGCTGACGTTTGATGTTGATAAGAGCCTAAAAGTAAAAGGCAATGACGACCAACTCCGCAGCGCGATTTCCAATTTAGTCTATAACGCGGTGAAGCATACCCCAGCTCAGGCGGCGATTTCCGTCAAATGGTATCGCACCGACAAAGGTCCGCGTTTAGAGGTCACTGACAGCGGCGAAGGCATTCCTCCGCAACACCTCGATCGCTTGACTGAACGCTTTTATCGTGTCGATAAGGCACGCTCTCGTGAAACCGGTGGCAGCGGTCTGGGTTTGGCAATCGTCAAGCACGCCCTGAGCCATCATGATGCGGAGCTCGAGATCCAAAGTGAGGTAGGGATGGGCAGTACCTTTGCATTTACGCTGCCGGAGCGATTGGCATGTTAAGGTGGGGCATACTC
>NZ_MUFL01000082.1:0-14469 GCF_001995355.1 Salinivibrio sp. PR919
GCTTAGGCCCTAAAGAGCGCTGTGCGTCCACCAGCAACCGCAACTTTGAAGGGCGTCAAGGCCGTGAAGGCCGCACCCACTTGGTCAGCCCAGCGATGGCCGCAGCGGCGGCGATTGCGGGCCATTTTGTCGACGTTAACCAATTATAAGGAGGCCTTATGTCAGGCATACACACTCATACCGGCATTGTTGCCCCATTAGATGCGGCGAACGTCGATACCGATGCGATTATCCCTAAACAGTTTTTGCAAAAAGTCACCCGTACAGGCTTTGGTCAGCACCTGTTTCACGATTGGCGCTTTTTAGACGATGCGGGTAAACAGCCGAACCCCGAGTTTGTGCTCAATCAAGCGCGTTACCAAGGGGCGAGCGTGTTACTCACCCGCGAAAACTTTGGCTGTGGCTCGTCACGCGAACATGCTCCTTGGGCGCTGGATGATTACGGTTTTAAAGTGATTATCGCCCCCAGTTTTGCCGATATTTTCTATGGCAACTGCATTAATAACCAAATGGTGCCAGTGACACTTGAAGAAGGCCAAATCGATGCTCTATTTACGTATRTGGCCGAAAATGAAGGCGCGACGGTAACGCTAGATTTGCCCGCCCAAACCATCCGTGCCGGTGAACACTGCTTTAGCTTCCAGATGGATGATTTTCGCCGTCATTGCTTGTTGGAAGGATTAGATAGCATTGGCCTCACGCTTCAGCACGACGCTGAGATCTCGCGCTTTGAGCAAAACATTCCCGCCTTTTTGGCATAACACAACACTTTAACCACTAAAACGCTGCTCAAGCAGCGTTTTTTTATGGCCATGAAAGCAAACATGGCGCAAGCTGGTCTAGGATATAAACAAGATACGCTCGCGATTGAGGAAGCGGTATGCGAACACGGATCACGCTCATTTTTTGGTTACTCGTTGCTTTTCCAGCCTTGGCCGCCCCGAAAGCCGATTATTGGGCAATGTGGGATGCGCACAACCCCGCCAGCCAAGCCACGTTTACCCATCACAGCTGGCAAGTATTACTCGATAAATATTTACAGCCTCAAGGACAGCACACCTTATTTAACTACGCAGCCGTCACCGAGGCCGATAAAGCGACTCTCGATCATTACATTAGCATGCTCACCGCGCGCGACCCGCGCACCTTGACCAAAGACGAACAATACGCGTACTGGGTTAATCTCTACAATTCAGTCACCGTAAAGCTAATTTTGGATGCGTATCCAGTCCGTTCGATCACCAAACTCGGTGGCCTGTTTAGCTTTGGACCTTGGGATGATGAGGTGGTCACGGTGGCAGGAGAGCCGCTTACCTTGAATGATATTGAGCACCGTATTCTGCGCCCGCTCTGGCAAGATCCGCGTACCCATTATGCGGTCAATTGTGCCAGCCTTGGCTGTCCGAACCTACAGCCACAAGCCTTTCAAGCCGACACCTTAGAGGCACAATTAGAACAAGCCGCCTATACCTTTATTAACAGTGATAAAGGCGTGAGTCAGCAAGGCGGTCAGTGGCAGCTTTCTTCTATCTATGAGTGGTTTGAGGCCGATTTTGGCGGCAGTGAACAAGGAGTAATCACCCATATCAATCAATACCGCGATATCAAACTTCCCGAGGATGCACGCTTAGACTATGACTACGACTGGGCGCTTAACCGAACCGCTGACTAAAAGGCTTGGTTAACCCTAAGCCAATCAGTACAATGGCTTCGTACTCATTGGGGAGCCTCTTGGCTGAGATTGCGCACCGCGCTAAACCCATCGAACCTGATCCAGCTAACACTGGCGTAGGGATTGAGACTTGATGATGTCATCAACCAGCCTCAACACCCACGCCCAACTTAGGAGCGTGCTGTGAAAGTCATTACGTCTGTTTTAACCGTACTTTCTTTGTCTCTGTTATCGCTTGGCGCCCGCGCCGCCGACCCGCTGACTGTCTATACCTACGACTCGTTTATCGCCGATTGGGGCGCAGGGCCAAAAATTAAAGCCGCCTTCGAGAAACGCTGTAATTGTAAGGTCGAGTTTGTGTCCCTTGAAGACGGCGCAGCCTTGCTAAACCGCATGCGGATTGAAGGCAGTAACACCAGCGCCGATATCGTGTTGGGTATAGACACCAATTTAATGAAAGAAGCGGAGCGGAGCGGCATTGTCGCCGAGCACGCGGTGAATACGGAGCGCCTACAGGTACCCGGCGGTTGGGATAATCCCTACTTTATCCCCTACGATTACGGCTACTTTGCCTTCGTGTACGACACCACGCGCCTGCTCGATCCGCCCAAGAGCTTGAAAGCCTTGATTGAAGATCGTGATGACATCAGTGTGATTTACCAAGATCCCCGTGTCTCCACCGTTGGCCAAGGCTTAATGCTTTGGATCCAGAAAGTCTACGGCGATAAAAGCCAGCAAGCATGGCGTGATCTCGCGGATAACACCATTACCGTGACCAAAGGCTGGACCGAAGCGTACAACATGTTCCTGAACAAGGAAGCGGACATGGTGCTCTCTTACACCACATCACCGGCTTACCATTTGGTTGCCGATGATGATGACCGCTTTGCCGCCGCGACGTTTGAAGAGGGCCACTATATGCAGATTGAAGTGGCCGCAAAATCAGCCTACACCGACCAGCCAGAACTGGCCGATGCGTTTTTGCAGTTTATGCTCAGCGATGAAGCGCAGTCGATCATTCCCCTTACGCAATGGATGTACCCTGTTACTGATATCACGTTACCGGATGCCTTCTATACCTTGAGTAAGCCAGAAAAAAGCTTGATTTATCAACCCGATGAAGTGATGGGCAACCGTCAACAATGGGTGCGTGACTGGCAAACGGCGTTGGTTGAATAATCGTCATGCTCAACCCTTCACGCACTTGGCCGGGCAGTCTCGCGGCCAGTCTCGTCGTGCTTTTAATTGGCAGCGCTCTTTGGGCGCTGTTCTCTCACAGCCAAGATCTTAACCTTCAGGCACTATGGCAAGATGCCTACCTTCGTCACGTCACCGTATTTAGCTTCAAGCAAGCCATTTTATCAGTGATCCTCAGTGTGGGATTGGCGATTCCTGTTGCCCACGCCCTGTCGCGTCGCGAGTTTGCGGGTAAGCGTTGGTTGTTGAAACTGTTTGCCATGACCTTAGTGCTGCCTGTGCTGATTGGGGTATTTGGCTTGGTAGCCATTTTTGGTCGCAGCGGATTGCTCGCCGACACCCTACAACATTTTGATCTTTCTATGCCATTTTCCATTTATGGATTGAGCGGCATTTTGCTGGCACACGTGTTTTTCAACTTACCATTTTCCGCCCAGATCATGGTGCAAGCACTCGAGGGGATCCCCGCCGATCAACGCCGCTTAGCGACTCAATTGGGCTTAGGTGGCTGGCAGCGTTTTCGTCACCTTGAATGGCCTTATCTTCGCCAAAGTTTGCCCCATATCGTCGGGCTGGTGTTTATGCTCTGCTTTACCAGTTTTGCCACCGTCATGGCGCTTGGAGGCGGCCCCAAAGCCACCACCATAGAGTTGGCCATTTACCAAGCCATTCGCTTTGACTTTGATTTGCAAACCGGCGCGGCATTAGCGCTGTGGCAGATGATGCTGTGCGGCACCATTGCGTTTGTAGTGCAAACATTCACACGCGCGGTGCCGAATACACCCAGTGAAGTATTACCATTGCCGCATGCCCTCGATAGCCGAGCGGCGAAATGCTGGGATCTGCTCTGGATAACCTTGGTCTTGCTTCTCGTATTGCCGCCACTGGGTGTAGTGCTGTATCGCGGGCTCAACCCGAGTGCGCTCACTGTCCTTGCCGATACAGCGTTATGGCAAGCCACCATGCACTCATTGTGGGTGGCCACCGGCGCGAGCGCCATTGCATTTGTGTTGGCAATTGCAGTGATCTTAGCCAGTCGTCACTGGCGATTTCATGGTCAAAAAAAACGAGCCGATGGTATTGAAACGCTGGGGGCCATGATTTTGGTCGTGCCAAGTATCGTATTAAGCACTGGACTGTTTTTGCTGTTTCGCCAATTTAGCGATGTCTTTAGCCTCGCCTTGTGGTTGGTGATGGGGGTCAATGCGCTGATGGCCTTACCGTATTTGATTAAGGTGCTCAGTGCCCCTGCCTATCAAGTGGCGCAATCTTATCATGCACTCTGTGCCACCCTAGGCGTGCGCGGGGTTACCCGCTTGCGCTTAATTGAATGGCAGTGCTTACGCCGCCCAATAGCACGTGGCCTCGCGGTCAGTTTTGTCCTCTCGATGGGCGATCTCAGCGCCATCTCTTTATTTGGTAGCCAACACTTTCAAACACTGCCTTTGTATCTATTTCGTCTGATGGGCAGTTATCAAATGGATGCGGGCGCCGCGGCGGCCATGCTGTTATTAGCGACCAGTTTAGGCAGCTACGCTCTGATCATCCGCCTCGTCCAATGGAGACACGCATGCTAACCCTTTCCAATATCACGTATCGCTACCAGCAAGCGTGGATGCACTTCGACGCCCACATTGCGCCGGGAGAGATTGTTGCTGTACTCGGCCCAAGCGGCGCAGGGAAAAGTACCTTACTCTCTCTGATTGCAGGATTAATTGCTCCTGATAGTGGCGAGATTTTGATTGCAGGTAAGCCAGTCACTACCGCGCCGGCTCACCAGCGCCCACTCTCCATCCTGTTTCAAGAGCATAATGTCTTCACCCACTTATCGGTGTTTGACAACATGGCGATTGGACTTTCGCCTTCACTCAAGCTCAGTCACGCACAAAAAGAGAGCGTGAGAAGCGCCGCGGATGCGGTGGGGCTGACACCTTATTTAGATCGTTTACCCGGCGCATTGTCCGGCGGGCAGCGCCAGCGGATTGCACTCGGACGAAGTATTGCACGTCAACAGCCTCTGTTATTACTTGATGAGCCTTTTTCAGCCCTTGATCCTGCGTTGAAAAAAGACATGTTAGCCTTGGTGAAACGGACCGCCCACGCGCAAGGTACAACCGTTTTGATGGTGACCCATCACCCCGACGATGCGAAAGCCATTGCCTCACGTTTTCTTTACGTCGATGAGGGCCAGATTGCCTTGTCTCGCCCCGTCGCTGACCTGAATGCGCCCCCACCGGCGATGCATCGTTATATGGGCATGATGGAATCCCCCTAATAGATGGCGCCTCCTCGTTTGGCTTCTATACTGACAACAGGAATAGACCCTTTTAAGGAGGCGCTTTGTGCCCGCCAGTAGCATTCAGATACTCGACTCTATCGTCGATTTCACGGCCAAAACTGAAGTTGATGCGATTACCAAGAGCCTACTGACGTCGATCCTTGAGCTAACGCCTGTCAGTGAAGTGGTGTTACTCGATTACTGTTCTGGACTCAATCCCCCTTTTACGGTGCTGGGTACCAATGACAACAGCGCCTTTCAGCAAGAAAATATCGAACAAGTGGATGCGCTGCTGGAAGACTGCCTCGAGAGCCAAAAGGTCACCGTGCATCAGGCGCACGATCACACCTTGGTTGCCGTCCCTATCTATTACGAAAAAGACGAAGACATTCGCGGTGTCTTATGTGGCCGCGCCGAGCAATTAAACGAGGAACAGCTTGCTCTGGTGTCTGGCCTCATTCACATCTATGAGAACTATCAACAAATCATTATGGCCAGCGAGCGAGACAGCTTTACCGGTCTATTCAATCGCAAGGTGCTGACCAAGAAATTGGACCTGATTAGTGATCGCTTAGCGCAAGCGCCCGCGGCGATGGACAGCGATTTGGATCAGGCGAGTTATCCTTGGATTTGTATTTTTGATGTCGACCATTTCAAGCAAATTAATGATAACTTTGGCCATGTCTTTGGCGATGAAGTCATTTTGTTGCTCGCGTCTTTAATGCGACAAACCTTTTCTGTCGAAGACACCCTGTTTCGCTACGGCGGGGATGAATTTGTGGTGTTACTTCACCCTTGCACACGCGCTATGGCTGAGCAAAAAGCCAATACCTTTATTGCCAATGTCAACGCACGCGACTTTGGCGCAGCGGAAACCGTGACCATTTCCATGGGCGCAACGCGTATCGATAAAGCGCATCAAAGCACCAGTACCTTATTGGGTAATGCGGATCAGGCGCTTTATCACGCCAAGCAAAACGGTCGCAATCAAGTGGCTTTCTACGAAGGATTGCTGGAAAACGGCATCATCAAAACCTTTGTTGCCGCCGACGATGTCGAGCTGTTTTAACGCAAGGAAAACACGGCGGCTGAGCCGCCGGTTCGGTTAAAGGTTTTCTTCGGCAAACTCGGCAAGACGGCTGCGTACTACCCCATTGAGGTATACGCACGCACTGCCCTCGAAATTTTTAAATCGCTCGACAATGTAAGTCAGCCCAGAGGTAACCGGTGTGAGGTAGGGGGAGTCGATTTGCGCTAAGTTGCCTGAGCAAACCAGTTTAGTCCCTTCACCACAGCGGGTGATAATGGTCTTCAGTTGCGAGGCAGTCAGGTTCTGGCACTCATCCAAGATCACAAACGCGTTTTGAATCGAGCGACCACGCATAAAGTTAATCGACTTAAACTGTAAGTTGGCTTTCTCCATGATGTAACGCATCGAGCCATCCGTGCATTCATCATTCATGTGCAGCGCTTCTAACGTATCGGTCACCGCTCCCAGCCAAGGCAGCATTTTTTCCTCTTCCGTACCCGGCAAATAACCGATCGATTCACCAATATCCGGGGTGTTGCGGGTGACGATGATCTTGTCATACATTCCCTTTTCCACCACCTGTTCTAGCGCGGCGGCCATCGCCAGAATGGTTTTCCCGCACCCTGCCGGTCCGGTCAAAATGGTTAAATCAATGGTCGGGTCCAGCAACGCGTCCATCGCCATGCCTTGGTAGATATTTTTCGGCTTCACATCCCAAGCACTGCGGTGCATGAGTCGCTCGCGACTAAGGTCTTTAATAATCGCTTTTTCACCATTGATGGCTTGAATGCGTGCCGCGAAATCATCGCTTTCATCCAACAGGTACTGGTTAACGAACGGTGTTTCCAGTAATTCAGACGGTAAAGTGTGGAGGGTATCTGAACCATACGCTTGGCTATCACATTCCCCGACTTTGTCCCAAAAACTGCCCTCAAAGGTATGAAACCCTTTGGTCAGCAATCGCACATCGTCAATCAATTGATCCGTGCGATAGTCTTCCACATACATCACTCCCGCGCCTTTAGCGCGCAGTCGCATATTAATATCTTTGGTCACCAATACGACTTTACGTGGTGAGCGTTTGGTTTGTAGATATAGCACCGCATTTAAAATTCGGTTATCGCCAGCCTTGTCAGCAAAGGCGTGTACCGTTTCTTTAATTTCAAAGTCGGCCAGTATCGATACGGTTCCCGTCGCATCKCCTTTGCCAACAGCAATGCCCTCGCCGATTTCATCGGGGGTCGCTTCTTTAAAGATATCTTCCAACGCTCGAATCGCGACACGCGCATCTCGTGAGACATCACGCTTGCTGTCTTTGATGCGGTCAAGCTCTTCGAGGACGGTCATGGGGATCACAACATCGTGTTCTTGGAAGGAGTAAATAGCGAAGGGTTCGTGGAGGAGAATATTGGTATCCAATACAAACAGCTTCCGGTCGGCGTCGCCCATAGGCACCTCCTGTGTCGGCAGTTCACTGTCGGTGACAGCGCTTAAGTTAAGCGTAGACCTGGCATTGGGAATTCCCAATCTATTTCGCTGCGCCACGTCACGCTTTTATCTTTGCCGCTCAATAATGACGTTTGTGTGTCAGCGTGACCTTTGCGGGGATTCGTTGAGTTTCATCGTGACGCTCCTCACAAGTTCGAGTACTATTGGCGGCCAATTTTTTCAGTGCCACACTGAATAGCACAGTATTTAAACGGCGCCGCTGTCGCGGGGCTGCGTCTTCGACAATCGAGTTAATTCAGAGGTTTTCCCCTATGTCATTTGCGCTTGGACAACGTTGGATCAGTGATACGGAGCATGATCTAGGATTGGGCACCGTGGTGTCTGTTGACGGCCGTACCGTGACCCTAATGTTTCCTGCTAGTGATGAAACACGGCTGTATGCCAGCCACGATGCACCCGTTACCCGAGTGATGTTCAACCCGGGCGATGAGGTGGAAAGCCATGAAGGCTGGACCATGACAGTCTCGCGTGTTGAGGAAAACGACGGGGTATTAACCTATATCGGTACACGCAATGATACCGGCGAAGACGAGGTGTCACTGCGCGAAATCTTGCTCAGTCACCAGATTCGTTTTAACAAACCGCAAGACAAGCTGTTTGCTGGCCAACTTGATCGCATGGATCGCTTTGCCCTGCGTTATCGCGCCCTGACCAATCAACACCAACAACTCCGTAGCCCGCTGCGGGGGTTAACCGGCATGCGTGCTGGTCTGATCCCTCATCAGCTTTACATTGCTCATGAAGTCGGTCGCCGTCATGCGCCACGCGTACTGCTTGCCGATGAAGTGGGCTTGGGTAAAACCATTGAAGCGGGCATGATTATCCACCAGCAGGTGCTGGCAGGTCGCGCTGAGCGGGTCTTGATTGTGGTGCCCGAAACCTTGCAGCACCAATGGTTGGTCGAGATGATGCGCCGCTTTAATCTGCACTTCTCGATTTTTGACGAAGAGCGCTGTGTGGAGGCCCTAGCGGATGCCTACAACCCCTTTGATACCCAACAATTGGTCCTGTGTTCGCTGGAGTTTTTGCGTAAAAATCGCCGTCGTGTCGAACAAGTCTGTGAGACCCACTGGGATCTGCTAGTGGTCGATGAGGCGCATCACCTCTCATGGGCACCAGACGCCCCTAGCCGCGAATACCAAATCATTGAGAGCATCGCCGAGCATACACCGGGCGTGTTGCTACTTACCGCTACACCGGAACAACTTGGCCAACAAAGCCACTTTGCCCGCTTGCGTCTGCTCGACCCCGATCGCTTCTACGATTACGACGCCTTTGTGGAAGAGGCAGCGCAATACGCGCCAGTGGCGGAAGCGGTTGAAGCTTTGCTTGCCGATGCGCCCCTGAGTGATGCGGCACAACATAGCATCCGCACCTTGCTCCAAAGCGACGATTTGGAGCAGCGCTTGACCCTCATCCACAGTGATGATGAGTCGACTCAGCGCGACGCTCGCCAACAGTTAATTGACGATCTCATGGACCGCCACGGCACCGGCCGTGTTCTCTTCCGTAATACTCGTGCAGCGATCAGTGGTTTTCCAACCAGAAAGCTGCACATGCATGCGCTTGCCTTGCCCAAACAGTATCAAACGGCCATGCGCGTTGCCGAGATGATGGGCGGCCGTCTTGCTGGGGAGCAAAAGGCGGTACAAAACCTCTACCCTGAAGATATTTATCAACAGTTTGAAGGGGACAGTGCCAGCTGGTGGGGCTTTGATCCGCGCATCGATTGGTTGCTCGATTACCTGAAAACGCACCGTAATGACAAAGTCCTGATCATTTGTTCACGGGCGCAAACCGCCTTGACCTTAGAGCAGGCGCTGCGTGAGCGCGAAGGCATTCGTGGCACTGTGTTCCACGAAGGCATGTCGATTGTCGAGCGAGACAAAGCCGCGGCTTACTTTGCCCAAGAGGAAGGGGGCGCGCAGGTGTTGATCTGCTCGGAGATCGGCTCAGAAGGCCGGAACTTCCAGTTTGCGCATCAGTTGGTGATGTTCGACTTACCCATGAACCCAGACCTTTTGGAGCAGCGTATCGGTCGTCTTGACCGTATCGGCCAGCAACAAGATATTGCCATTCACGTCCCCTATCTTGAAGGCACCGCGCAAACTATTTTGGCACGCTGGTATCACGAAGGTCTCGACGCGTTTGAAGATACCTGCCCAACCGGTCGTGCGGTGTTCGAGCAATACGGCGAGACCTTACTGACCCTGCTGGCCGCGAACCAACAAGACGACGCCCTCACCACGCTGATCGAAGACAGCGCTGCCATGAACCAGCGTCTCAAAGCAGAAATGGAGCAAGGTCGCGATAAACTGTTAGAAATGCATTCACATGGTGGGGACGCAGCGAAACAGTTAGCACAAACGATTGCCGACCAAGATGGCGATACTGGCTTGGTCACCTTTACCTTGGGGCTGTTTGATACCATCGGYGTCAACCAAGATGACAAAGGGGAAAATGCGCTGGTAGTCACGCCATCAGAACATATGATGGTTCCGAGTTATCCGGGCCTCCCCACCGATGGCTGCACCATCACCTTTGATCGCGATACGGCGCTCAGTCGCGAAGACGTCCAATTTGTCTCGTGGGAGCACCCTATCGTGCGTGGCGGTATCGACTTGCTACTGAGCGAAAACATCGGCACCACCGCAGTCTCTTTGCTCAAAAACAAAGCGCTGCCGGTGGGTACCTTGTTCCTTGAACTCATCTATGTGGTGGACGCCCAAGCGCCAAAATCAAGCGGGATTCATCGCTTCTTACCGCAAACGCCGGTACGTGTCTTGCTGGATGCGAATGGCAACGATTTATCCGCCAATGTGGAGTTTGAAGGTTTCCATCGCCAGTTAAGCCCCGTCAATCGCCATTTGGGCAGCAAAATGGTTAACTCGGTACAAAGCCAAGTTCACCGCTTGATTGAAAAAAGTGAGCCTTTAGCTGAAAAAGCACTGGGTGAGATTCAAACCCGTGCCCACCAAGAAATGGAAAGCGAGCTGACCCAAGCTTTGGCGCGTTTAGAGGCACTCAAAACCGTCAACCCCAATATCCGTGATGATGAGTTGGATGCCCTACGCGAGCAAATCAGCACCCTTTCACATCACATTCAACACGCGCAGATTGAATTAGACGCCTTGCGTCTAATTGTGGTCAGTCATCAATAATTTAGCGTTAGGCGGGGCCAGCCGGCCCCGATGTATCCTATGGCAATGACAGAATACCATCCTCCCACCGAGCCTTGGCTTGATATTCTTTATCAAGATGCGGATTTGGTGGTGATCAATAAACCCAGCGGTTTGCTGGCCAATCCTGGCCGCGATCCGGCCCACTACGATAGTGCGTGGTCACGGGTGAAAGACGCCTTCCCCGAGGCAGAGCTGGTCCATCGCTTAGATATGTCGACGTCTGGAGTGATGGCCTTTGCCGCCCACAAAGAGGCTGAGCGAAACCTTAAGGCCCAGTTCCGAGATCGTATTCCGACCAAGCTTTACTACGCCGAAGTCTGGGGGCATCCTGCTGATCATGAGGGGCAGATCGATTTACCGCTAATTTGTGATTGGCCTAACCGCCCGCGCCAAAAGGTCTGCTTTGAGCATGGGAAACCATCGCAAACGCACTATCGCTGTTTACACACCTTCCCTAAGACCAGTTTGATGGCCTTGTACCCACTGACTGGACGCTCGCACCAGCTTCGTGTGCACATGCAATCGTTGGGACATAGCATCGTTGGCGATGAGTTTTATGCCTCTCCCGAGGCACTCGACTATGCCCCTCGCCTTCATTTGCATGCGGCCGAGCTGAGTTTATTACATCCAACTACCGGCGACGTCCTGCATTTTCACGCCCCCTGTGAGTTTTATACCACGATGCCCGCCAATCGCCTTGCCGATGAGTATCAGTTGGCCTCACCTAGCGCGACCTAGCACACCGAATTGCCCTCGTGGTCGCTGAAACGATTGCACAATGTGACGATATTTCGCACCCTAGAGCCATGGATTGAGACACGGAGATCAACATGGCTCAGCGTACCCCCACCAATATCGTCTTTCTCGACCGTAACACCATTCCAGCCCATATTGTGCTGCCCACACCTCGCTCGCCCCATCACTGGCAAGCCTATGGTGAAACACAGCCTGATGAGGTCGTGGCACGTTTGCAAGAGGCCGAGGTCGCTATCACCAATAAAGTGGTCATCGATGAGGCGGTGCTCGCCTCCTGTCCTAATCTCAAACTGATTGCGGTCGCTGCGACTGGCGTCAACAATGTGGATTTAGCAGCATGCCGCGCGCGTGGTGTGCAAGTCTGTAACGTCCAAGGTTATGCCTCTCAATCGGTACCTGAACACGTCATCGCACTGATCTTCGCACTTAAACGTCAATTACTCGGCTACCACCACGATGTTCAACACGGCGCATGGCAACAGCATGGTCAGTTTTGCTTTTTTACTCACCCAATCGGCAGCGTTGCGGGCAGTAAATTGGGGATTATCGGTAAAGGGGTTTTAGGCGAGGCGGTTGCACGTTTAGCGCGCGCAGTCGGCATGACCGTCATGTTTGCGGAGCACCGCGGAGCCACCGATTGCCGGGAGGGTTATGTACCCTTTGATGAGGTGATCAGTCGTGCCGATATCCTCTCGTTGCACTGCCCGTTAAATCCGACCACAGAAGCCTTGATTAACCGTGATGTCCTCACCCGCATGCCAAACCATGCCTTATTGATCAATACAGGGCGTGGCGGGTTAGTTGATGAAAGCGCGCTCCTCGACGCCCTCAAAACCGGTCAAATTGGTGGCGCCGGACTAGATGTGCTGAGTGAAGAGCCAGCCCCCAATGATCACCCGCTTATCACCGCATCACTGCCGAATTTAATCGTCACCCCCCATATCGCATGGGGAGCGGATGAAGCAGTGAATCGGCTCAGCCAGCAACTGATAGATAACATTGATGGCTACCTGCAAGGCACACCACAGCACCCCTTAATTAACACGGCCGCCCGCTAAATATCGCGGGCTTTTTTAATCACATCGTAAGCTTTTTGAATTTCTTGCGCTTTTTCTTTCGCCAATTCCATCATCTCAGGGGGTAACCCTTTGGCCATCAGCTTGTCAGGATGATGTTCATTCATCAACTTACGGTAAGCTTTCTTCAATTCCTGAGCAGAAGCTGAGGCATCCACGCCGAGTACTTCATAGGCATCATCCACCTCACGTTGACGCGGTGGTGCTCCCGCCCCCCCCGTGTGCTGGTGCCAATCTCCTTGGTAACCTTGGCTAAATCGAAACGCGGCTTCTTGCATACGCAGACGCTGCTCAAGTTGCTGCGCGGAAAAGCCCAATCCCTCCGCAATAATATACAGTAACTCACGCTCTTTCGGATGCAGCTCTCCGTCCGCAAACGCCGCTTGTACCTGCACTTCAAGGAAAAAGCTAAGCAGATCGCGCCGCCCTTGGCTTAACGCCCGGATCCCATTCAAAGTCTCTTGGAGCGGGAAATCACCGCCTTTTCCTTCTCGAAAAGCGTCTTGCGCGGATTGCCTCGCCGCCCCATGCAACTGCATGCGATCCATAATTAAGCTGGCTAGACGAATCTCTTCCTGTGTGACTTGCCCCTTGGCCTTTGCCACATGCCCCATCACAGCAAAGGTGCCATGAAAAAAGACGCGTTGCGCCTCGGCACCTTGAGCACCGAAACCGCCGCCAAAACCGCCCAGTGAAGCGCGTTGCTTGGCTTTATCAAACTGATGACCTAAGAACAGGCCAAGAAAAAAACCGAATGGGCCTCCCAGTAAAATGCCGAGAAAAGCGCCAATTACCTTGCCATATAGTTGCATGCCATGGTCTCATTGCTGGTTTCACACCCTGCACATTTACAGGTGATGCCGGGCGTAAATTGATTTATGATAATCGCATTTTGCAGCCAAAGCATACTGATGCGTTGCCTTCGTGTACACCACGCTATCAGATAAAACAGGAATGTCTTCTTCAATGTCACCGACTGCACGCAGCTTTTTAGCCACCATGATTAGCCTGGCGCTCTATGGCCCAGCGCTTGCGTTTGCCAATACGGACTCCGCCGACACACCTTGCCCAGACAGCGAGGCGCGCTGTATTCCAGCAAGTGAACAAACGCAAGATGTGAACAACGCCCCGATTCGCGTTGTAGCTGATCGTGCCGAAGCCCAATCCAACGAAAAAGCCATTTACAGCGGCAACGTTGAGGTTACCCAAGGGCATCGTAAAATGACCGCGGACACCGCTACGCTGCGCGATCCTGAGCGTATTGTCACCGCCCAAGGCGATGTGGTCTTCAATGATGGGCAAATGATGGTGACCTCAGATTACCTGCAGGCCAACCTTGATACGGAAGACACCACACTCAATAACGCACAGTACAAAATGCTGTGTACACCGGGGCGCGGTGAAGCCAAACGGGTATTTAAAAACGGAACTACCTTCTATGAAATGGAAGACGGTACCTTTACCACCTGTCCAGATGAAGATAAAAGCTGGCGCTTTTCGGCTTCTAAAATAGAAAAAGAAGAAGACAGTCTGTTCGCCGACTTGTATCACCCCAAATTTGAGGTGATGAATGTGCCCGTCTTTTACCTGCCTTATTTGCGTGTACCGGTCGAGGATGGGCGCTTAACGGGTTTTCTCTATCCATCCGTGTCGTGGAGTGATCGGGACGGGGTTGAGCTAGAAACCCCATTTTATTGGAATATTCACCCACAACTTGATGCCACTATCACGCCGAAGTATATGTCGGAGCGTGGCGTTCAGCTTAACAC
>NZ_MUFL01000083.1:0-14353 GCF_001995355.1 Salinivibrio sp. PR919
GTATACTTATATGCGTTTACCCACCTTCAAAGCGTGGATAGGCTCATTCAGCGGCCTGTAGCATGGTGGCATTATTCAATGATTCGATCTTTACGTAACTCAGTTTCAAGGGCGGATACCATGACTCGCAACTCAGTAAAGACCTTTTTAACGTGTTTAATATCTGCGCTATTTTTTTCAATATTCCGGAATAGTTGGCTCAACGCCATGGCACCAGCTGATGTTGCCGCGCCTCTTGCCCCATGTGCAAGCGACTTAACCTTATCTTCATCTTGATCATTAACGGCTTGCTCCAACTCCTGCATGTCAGCGCTCAAGCTCTCCCAAAACATTGATAATACGGCGCGCTTCATCTCATTATCATCACTCCCAATGATTTTCTCCAACTGAATATCATCGATGAGAGATGTGCTATCTTCCATACCTCGATTGGATTGGCCAATTGAAGGCTTCATGGTATCTATACGTAGTGAACSTCCTCTAAGCCTGAGCGCTAATACACGCTTTAACGTCTCTAGCTCTACTGGCTTTGCAATATAGTCATCCATCCCAGCTCGCAAACAGTGATCTGCTTCTCCGACTAATGCATTCGCGGTAACAGCAATAATCAGCGTTCGTGGCTTACCTTCTTCGGCTTCTAAACGTCTTATCTCTGACGTCAACTCAAAACCATCCATGTCTGGCATATGGCAATCGGTGATAAGAAGCGAATAGTGACCTTGACGCCACTTCTCCAACGCTTCTCGACCATTTGCCGTCATTTCGTGTTGGTAGCCGAGTTGGCTCAGTTGTTTCGCCAGTACTAGTTGGTTGGTCGGTTGATCTTCTGCACAAAGAATCGCTCCACACTGTTTCGCATCAAATTGATTCGCATTTACGAATGCATCTCCATTACTAATCGCTTGGCTCCAGTCTACATCCGGACTTTCTAGCCCACACATAATAGCTGCGGCTATAACTAGCTCACTCGGTTTGAGCGGACAAGGGCTCAGCCAATATGCGCCAGGGTAAGTATATCTTTCAGCACCGACGGGAGGCTCCCCCAATACGATGCGACGAATATCAGGATGGTCGCTAACAAAGTCTTCACTCGCTGTGACCGCAATCATGGTCTCACATTTCCACTCGGCCCATTCAATCTTATCACCGTCTAAGACATTAGCTGGATTGAGCTGGTTGAAATGCTCGCGATAAGTTGAATATGCGCTGTTTTTTTCTAGAAAAAGGACAAAGGAAAAATGAGAAAAATCGTAATGATGGTAGCGACTATTACCATCATTAGAGCAAGGTGCCGGAATAGTAACCGTAAAGGTACTTCCCTTACCAAATTCGCTGGTAACATCAATCGTGCCCTTCATGAGGTCGACAAAGGATTTGGAGATACTTAAACCGAGCCCAGTACCACCATAACGACGCGTCGTAGAGCTGTCAGCTTGAGTGAATGGACTAAACAGTTTATCTATTTGCTCATCGGTCATACCGACGCCGGTATCTTGAATACTGACAGAAAGTCTTTGGGTACCATGGCAGTAGGATGTCCTGATAAACACATCGCTGACTTCTCTCTCCGAGCTGGTAAACTTAATTGCATTACCAAGTAAATTGAGTAGTACTTGCCTAACGCGAACGGAATCCAATGTGATAAATTCTGGTGTCGCATAATCATGTATAAAATAGAGGTTTACACCGCTTTGGTATGCATGCACCCATAGAGCTTCAAGTGTTTTCTCGATCAAATTGAGTATATTTACTTCAGTAGGGTCAAGCGACATTTGTCCGGATTCAATTTTTGAGAAATCGAGAATATCATTAATAATCTCTAAGAGTGAAAACGACGAATCACGAATCGTAGAGACCATTTGTGCCTGCTCTCTGTTTAACGCGGTTTCTTTTAGCAAATCAACCATACCGATAACGCCATTCATCGGTGTTCTAATCTCATGGCTCATAGTAGCTAAAAATCGAGACTTGGCTTGATTGGCTTTATGAGCAGCAATACTTTCTTTTTCAAGCTTCGCTTGCGTCATTCGTTCTTGAGTAATATCAAGGTTAATGCCAAATAATATTTCTTTTCCACTATCGCTATCTTTCGCTACATTACCGGCCGCTTTAACCCAATGTGTTTTTCTTGTGGTTGGATTAATTATCCGAAACTCAGCATTAAATACTTTGCTTTGGTTAAGCGCCGTTTCAACTTCGTGGACCGCGATGTCTCGGTCCTCAGGATGAAGTGTGTCACGCCAGACTTGATAATCAACCTCACTACCAAGCGAAACACCGTATAGCCGGTACATATTATCGTCCCATTTGAGCTGGCCTGTTGTAACATCCATCGACCAGTTACAAATCCTCCCCGCATCAGACGCTAACTGCATACCTCTAAGTAGTTCATCTCTAGACTTTTTCGCTGCTCGTAATTCATCCTCTATAATTTTCCGAGACTCAATATCTTCAATAACTGCAATAAAATATTTAGGGTTCTCCCATTCATCCAACACGACAGACACTGATAAGGTAGCCCAAACGAAAGTACCGTCTCGTTTGATATAACGCTTATCCATTGAAAATGAGCGTTCCTTACCTGAAATCAGCATAGCTACATTATTTTTACTCTCTGATAAAAAGTCGATATGGGTAATATCTTGATAGTTAAGTTGAAGTAGCGCTTCTTCATTGTAACCAAGTATATCGCATATTTTATCATTTACCTCAATAAAATTACCGTCAAGATCAACTCGACAGATACCAACAGCAGCTTGTCCAAATGCAGTTCGATAGATCAACTCTCGTTCTTTAAGTTCCTTTTGCAGTTTATTTTCTCTTTCTTTAATCTCTTCTTCGGCAGTAATATCTTTGATAATACCGACAAATCCTTTTTCTTTTCCAAACCATGTTTCCCCTATTGAAATTTCTATCGGGAACACCTCTCCTGACTTATGAGACCCGGTTAGCTTCGTAGGTCGCCCTATCCGCTTACGTTCACCAGTCTTGATATATTTTTCGATATATTGGTCGTGGCTAGAATGATGCGGGTCTGACATCAAAATTTTGACATTATGACCAATTAGTTCATCTCTATTTCGCCCAAACATTACTTCTAAAGAGCGATTAGAGTCGATGATAATACCGCGGCTATCGATAGCAACAATACCATCTAGCGCTGTATCTAAAACAGTTCTCAAACGTGCTTCGGATTCAAGCACAGCATTAGTTGCTTTTCTTACTTCTTGAGTTAGTAGCGCTCTCTGCTGGCGTTCAGACCTTTTAATTTCTGTAATGTCAGACTGAATTCCTATAAAATGTGTCAGCTGTCCTTTATCGTCAAAAACAGGGCTAACGTGCAGTTGATTATAAAATAGCTCACCATTCTTTCTATAATTCCTCAATACAACCGTTACAGGTATAGCTGAATCTATAGCAGATCTCAACGTAGCGACTTCTGCTTGTTCTCTATCATCGCCTTGCATAAAACGACAGTTCTTTCCAACCACTTCTTTGGATAAGTAACCTGTATGCTTTTCAAACGCGCTATTTACATAAGTGATCGGTATATCAGGAAGCCTAGCATCCGTAATAATAATACCAATATCGGCTGCATCAATCGCCCGACTCTGAATATCAAGATGAAAACGTTGCTCCTCAATTTCACGATTAAGCCTTTCCCTCTCAATAACAATGTTTTTCAAGTTGAATAGCTCTTCGCTCATTAAGCCAATTTCATCTTTTCTGCTTGCTCTTGGCAATTCAAAATTCTGCTGTCCGTTGGCTAATTTCTTCACCGCATTGGTTAGTTGGCTAAGCGGCACTGTAACTTTACGCGTCAAATAAAAAGCAATAATTAAAATAGCGCACAGTAGTAGCGCTGTCATTATAAATGAATTTTTGTACAAATTATCAGGAGCAAGAAATGCTTCACTGACATCGACGCGGATCATCGCTGACCATCCTAATCCGGGATAGTCATAAGCACCGCGAGTATGGGCATAACCGGTTACTTGTTCTACTTGCTTACGATAATGTGTCGATATATTCGAGCCATTCAAACCAGATACAGCTAAGCGCGCGCCTTCAACCCCATGAGTAGCGAGATTCAGCTGACCAAGAACTTGGAAATCTCGTTCATACGTCGCTTCATTCTGCCCAACTGGGTCATAATCAACAATGATACGTCCTTCTCTGTCTAAAATCGTCAACTCTGAACTTATAAAACCACGGCTAGACAACAAATCATACGTTTCACCAACAATCGCCTCTACTGCTGAAAAATCTACTACATTGACCCAAACACCAATGGCATCTCCTGCTTTGTTATGAATCACCGAGGCAAAAATCATATCGTAGGTGCGTGCATTCTCGTTAAATATAAAACGTTCAGGCCCAGTAACATAAGTACTCTTCGGTTTTTCGGGCACTAATGTTTGACCATTGATGACTTCATTAAACCAAATAGTATTTTTAATATCCAATGCAGAGATTCTTAACTGAGGTAACAATTTTCCATATCGATTTTTACTGTTTACCGCCATAAGATTGCCCTGAATATCAAATATTGCAATCCTCCGATATACTTTATAGTCTTCAACTAGATTATTTAACCGACTAACCACGAGTTCTTGCGAGTTACTTCCTAGTGGGTTTTCTCCCTCAATATTTCCTATAGAGAGAGGGAAGGCATTTGCGTCATGATAACGCTCAAATAGATTCCTATCGATAAGGCGAATAAGTAGTGTCGCTTCTCGTTCGATATTGGCAAGAATAGTATCTTTCAACATCTCTTTGCCTTTTGATGAGACAAAGGTAACGGATGCAAGCATCATAGCACCCAACAGAATCAATACAATTGGTAACTTTATAGAAAGTTTCATTGAGGGTAGGCTCGATTGATAAACCAGGTTTCTGATATAAAATCACTCATCGGCGCCGGTTTTGCGTAGAAATACCCTTGAGCACTATCGCAGCCTAAATGACGAAGAAACTCGACGACTTCAGCGCTCTCAACCCCCTCTGCAACCACGGTGAGCCCTAAGGCTTTGGCCATTTTAACGCTCTGCTCAACAACCGTCGCAGACTTACTATTCGTCAGGCAATCAAAAATAAAACATTTATCAATTTTAAGTTCGTTGAAGGGGATGGCATGTAACTGGGCAATAGATGAATAACCTGTACCAAAGTCATCAATAGAGAGCTTAAACTTAAGCATTCTCATGCGTAGCATTTGTGCATCCGTTATAGCTTGGTCGTCATTGAGTGCTGTTTCTGTTAGTTCGCAAACAATCTGTTGTGTCGGAATACTGTATTCTTCACTGATACCTTTTAACCAATTAGGAAAATTATCATGCTCTAGTACTCTCCCTGATATATTAAAAGAGAATGACAGCGATGAAACGTAATCCCAATTCTGCTTCACATCTTCATATGCGCTTTGGATAATAGACTTCGTCAGCGCTAAAATAAGGGTTGCATCTCCTTCTGCAGCAGGGATAAATAGATCTGGCATCAATATTTTTTGTGGCGATTCTTCTATTCTCGCCAGAACCTCAAACCCTTGAATAGCTTGTGTATTAAGATCGATTTGAGGCTGAAAATACGCCTTTACACTACCCTGTTCAATAAATTGAATAAGCTGTTCCGATGAGAGTGCTCCCTCATTCAAGAGTTTTCCCATGCTTACTGTGGGTAGTGCTGCCCAATCCAATAACATACTCTTGATATCAGCAGCGGTTAACGGCTTGGGTAAACAGCCGATAATTTGGAGGTGATAAAGACGTGCTAGCTGAGATGTGGATTGTAATACGTCTTGTTCTTCACTACTCATCAGAACAATGGCGCCTTGAAAATGACTGGCACCTAAGTATCGCAATACCTCAAAGCCATCCTCTACAGGCATATTTAAGTCACAAAAAATCACATCGATTTGGTGCTCTTCAATGACTCGTTTGGCTTCCTTACCATTACTCGCTTCATAACAGCCCTCGTATCCTAAGTTACGCAAGCAGAGCGATAATGTATGCCTCACCACCTTTTGATCATCGACTATTAATATTTGACACTGTGTCTCAGTCACTTACCAAGCCTCATCATCCCTACCGGCATATGTACCATAACCAGTCAGTACCCCAGTAATATCGCTAAAACGTCCACAGTAACTGTAGTTCATCTACAAGGGTATGAACGTTTATAAGACCAAAGTATGTGATTGTGGTAGGTAAGCTGGCTTGATCGTCGAGCCATGATTTTACAAGTTAGCCAGCACCCCTTTCACAAAGGGGGCTTTGTGCTTAACGTAAACATCTTGATCACGCACACCTTGAGCGAGTATGGCGCGCTTTTCGTTTTCGTATTCAGCGCGCACATCAGGGTTATCGAGCAAATACTGTTTGTACGCAATTTGACGATGATGCTCATCACTGTCTTTTTCAATCACGTGGGCGTGCACCAGAAAGCGCTCACCTTGAAAGATTACAGAGGCATCTTTGCGAGGCCGGTATTCGGGAAAAGGTTGATCGCTGTGCTGATCTTGAAAACCGAGGGCATAGAGGTGAGCGACAGCATCATCACGCTCGCCAGAACGATAGAGAATGGATAAATCAATAATCCCCTTGCCTCCCACTTTGGCAGACGTAGAGCCAAAATGTAGTACCTCAATACGAGGTGTCGAGATATGGTCAGACAGGGCTTGGGCAACGTCTAAGTAAATAGGACGCCAAGGAGAGAAACTGGCGTCAACTAATTGGTAAGGCTCGAGTGTGATCATGTGGCACCTTGCTGGAAAGAGGAATGCTGATAAATACGAGTGACTCGCTACGAGCAGCCTATCGACTGCCATCAGACGATGGTGTTTATCGTACCAGCAGTTCCCATGCAAACAAATCACACCTCTGTGCTAGACGCCTTCCGCGAGCTTAGGATTAGAACCGTACTGATTGCTGTTTTGATCGCCTTCTAGCGCACAGAGTACCAGTATGACCGCCATCCCAAGCAGAGGTATGAACAAAAGCAGTAGCCACCACGCTGAACGTCCTGTGTCATGTAGCCGTCTTGATGTCACCGCCAAGGTTGGCAGCAGCAAGGCTAATGAATACACCATGCTCAACACAACCAATCCCGAGAACTCTGCGACAATATTAATCGCCAACGAGATACAAAAGTTAACCAGAAAAAACATCCAGTATTCCTGGCGGTGCGCACGTCCAGAAAATGTAGCGTACTGGCGCAATACTTTTAAATACCATTCCATACGTTAATCACCTTTTAGCAATAAAGCCGATAATACGTATCTTAGAATGAGGAACGCCGTTAGGACCATGTCAGTGATAAGACATCTGACTGTTTTATCATCAGCTTGGGAGCCTTATCACTGATTTCTTACACAAATAGAAGACGGTTAGCTTTGCAAACCGGCAGCGTGCATCAAAAGCTTAAATAGCCAAGAGACAGCCCCCAATGCCGCTACACTGACTCCCCAGATCGCGATTAACCAAAGCCAACGCTGCCAAGTCGGTTTTGTCATACCAGCCATCAGTGATAGGCCTCGTCCGGATTCACTTTGCCACTAAAGACACGGTAACTCCAATAGGTGTACATCAAAATAACCGGGATGATAAACACCGCGCCAATCAGCATAAATTGCAAGCTTTGTTGTGGTGAAGCAGCCTGCCATATTGTGATGCTGGGCGGAATGATATGCGGCCAAATGCTGATGCCGAGGCCAATAAACCCGAGCAGGGTGACACACAACGCCATAATAAATGGACGATGGTGAGCCTGATCGGGACGGGTACGCCAGAGACGGAGCAAACAAAAAGCCGTCAATAAAGGAACTGGAGAGAGAATGAGCAAATTTGGCAGACTAAACCAACGGTCGGCAACCCCCGGATACGCAAATGGCGTCCAAACACTGACTATCGCGATACTTACCGCCATCAACACAACCAGTCGACGACTCAGGTGGTACATACGCATTTGCAACGCATGCTCCGTTTTCATGATCAGCCAAGTGGCCCCCAGTAAACCGTATGCAATGATCAGTCCTATGCCGCAAAAGAGAGGAAACGGTGCCAACCAATCGAGCCCGCCACCAGCAAAAGCACGCCCCTCGACAGGAAAGCCTTCAATCACCGCACCCACAGTCACCCCTTGGAAAAAGGTGGCAAAAATAGACCCGGCCATAAAGGCGGTATCCCAAAAGCCATGATGCCCGGGCAGCGCTTTGAAACGGAACTCAAACGCCACGCCGCGAAAAATAAGCGCTACCAACATCAAGGTGAGCGGGATCGTTAACGCATCAACAATCACGGCATACGCCAACGGAAAAGCACCAAATAATGCCGCCCCACCAAGGACCAACCAAGTTTCATTGCCATCCCATACCGGCGCGACACTGTTAACCATCAAATCGCGCTCTTCGCGCTCAGTAATAAACGGCATCAGGATTCCGATCCCCAAGTCAAATCCGTCCATCACGATGTACATTAAAGTGGCAAACACGATGATGCCAAACCAAATCATTGCTAAATCCATGTTTCCCCCTTACACACGGCCAGAGACAGTTAACGGTTCATGCGGTGTATCATCATGCTGATCCGGACCTAATTTAATTTGATGGATCATATAGATGTACCCCAGCCCAAAGACCAAACCGTACACCACAAAGAAACTGATCAAGCTAATACTCATGTGCAAGTCACCGTGGGCAGACACCGCATCTTGCGTGCGTAAAAGGCCATGCACGACCCAAGGCTGGCGCCCTACCTCAGTAGTTACCCAGCCAGCTAGAATCGCGACCAACCCCGCCGGCCCCATATAGAAAGCAAAACGGAGCAGCCCTTGGTGTTCAAACAGGCGTCCTTTATAGCGCTGCCACGCCGCCACTAGTCCAAGCGTGATCATCAATAGCCCTAAGCCCACCATCAGACGAAACGCCCAGAAGACCACGGGCGAATTGGGTCTGTCTTCCGCAGGGAATTCGTTTAGCGCTGGGATTTGCTCGGTCAWACTGTGTTTTAAGATCAGACTCCCCAAATAGGGAATTTCTATCTTGTAGCGGGTGGTTTCCGCCTCCATGTCCGGTAAGCCAAATAAAATAAGCGGCGTGGGTTCACCATGGCTGTTATCCCAATGTCCTTCCATCGCTGCAATTTTTGCAGGTTGATATTCCAAGGTGTTCAGGCCATGTAAATCGCCAATAAACGCTTGAATCGGCGCGGTGAACAACAGCATCCACATCGACATCGAAAACATCCGCTTTACGGCTGGGCTGCGCTGCCCTTTGAGCAGATGCCACGCCGCCGACGCACCAACAAATAAGGCACTGGATAAAAACGCCGCGATTACCATGTGCGCTAAGCGATACGGGAAAGAGGGATTAAACACCACCGCGAACCAATCTACAGGTACTACTTGACCATTGACCACTTCATGCCCTTGTGGCGTGTGCATCCAACTGTTGGAGGCTAAAATCCAAAAGGCAGAGATCACGGTGCCCAACGCGACCATGGACGTGGCGAAAAAGTGCAAGCGATCACCGACACGCTGCCAACCAAACAGCATCACACCAAGAAATCCGGCTTCTAAAAAGAACGCCGTAAGTACCTCATAAGTCAGCAGTGGGCCAGTGATACTGCCTGCAAACTCGGAAAAGCCACTCCAGTTAGTGCCAAATTGATATGCCATCACCAACCCAGACACCACGCCCATCCCGAAGT
Organism: Salinivibrio sp. PR919; assembly: GCF_001995355.1. Classification (NCBI taxonomy): domain Bacteria; kingdom Pseudomonadati; phylum Pseudomonadota; class Gammaproteobacteria; order Vibrionales; family Vibrionaceae; genus Salinivibrio; species Salinivibrio sp. PR919. The sequence continues at coordinate 9,705 of NZ_MUFL01000083.1, forward strand.
TGACCGCGAAAATTTTTGACCAGAACAGATAAAGGGTTTTGTACTCCTGCTCGCGAGTTTTAAGCCATAGCCCCTCAAGCACCGCAAGGTAGCAGGCAAGGCCGATCGTAATCGCAGGAAAGATAATGTGAAAAGAAACCGTAAACGCGAATTGGATACGGGCCAACATAAAGGCATCAAGACCAAACATACGTGAAGTCCACTTTAGTAATTAGACCAACGCGCATGGTAGAAGCCCATTTTTAATGTGCCCATACACAGACGATTCAGATTAACCTATAACAGTTTGATCTTTTCAGTGTTATAGTCTGGTTTACTTGTCGGCGATGATGGTAAGAAGATGTCTAAGTATCAGCAGCTTAGTGAGCAGATCAAACAACAAATTCAAGCCGGCATTTGGCATGTGGGAGAAAAGCTCCCCTCGCTGAGAAAACAGGCCGCTTATTCAGGGTTGAGTGTCATGACGGTACTCCAAGCCTACCAACTGCTAGAAAGCCAAGGGTGGATTGTTTCTCAGTCCCGCTCAGGTTACCGCGTCGCTCCCCATGCCGAACTCGACGATAACAAGCCAGACAGTGCGATTCACCCTGCAGAATCTGTCGATATCAATGACTATATTTTCGATGTCTTGCAAGCCAGTCGCTCTCCCGGCATGGCAAGCTATGGGCATGCCTATGTTGATCCCCTACTCGCTCCTCGCCATCAAGTAAACCGTTCGCTCACCACTGCGGTGCGCTTTATGTCGATTCATAGCGTGGTCGACAACCTCCCCCCGGGTAATGCCCAATTACGTCATCTGATTGCCCAACGCTATGCAGCGCAGGGCATGCAAATCTCACCCGATGAGATAGTAATCACAGCAGGCGGATTGGATGCGCTAAATCTTAGCTTGCGCGCGGTCACGCAGCCTGGCGATTGGGTCGCAGTCGAAAGCCCCGCGTTTTACGGCGCATTGCAAGCCCTTGAAAATCGTGGACTCAAAGCGATGGCAATCCGAACTCATCCGACGGAAGGTATTGACCTTGATGCGCTTGAACGCGCATTGCAAACGCATCCAATTCGCGCTTGTTGGCTGATGAGCAATCATCAAAATCCGTTGGGATATTCGCTGTCAGACGAGAAAAAGGCACGTCTTGCCGAGCTCGTCAATCGCTATCAGGTGTACTTAATCGAAGACGATGTCTATGGCGAACTCTACGATGGCCAACACAAACCGAAGCCCATTAAAGCATTTGATAGCAGCGGTCATATTTTGCACTGCTCATCTTTTTCAAAAACCTTGGTCGATGCCTTTCGCCTCGGGTGGGTAGCCGCTGGCGATCAAGCCCAGAAACTACAAAAGCTGCAGTTGATGAGCACGGTGACCACCAGCGTCCCCATTCAACTTGCTGTAGCCCACTACCTGCATAACCGAAACTATGAGCACCATCTAAAACAACTGCGTCGCACACTGGCTGAACGAAAAAAGGCGACCTATCAGTTTCTGATGACCCACTTGCCGCAAGGCGTTGATGTCATCAACAGCCAAGGGGGTTATTTTTTATGGATAGCTTTGCCCAAAGGCAGTGATACCACCGCGCTTTACCACCTTGCACTGAAACACCATATCAGTATCGCTCCGGGCAATATGTTTGCGACACACGCACAGTTTGCCCATTGCTTTCGATTGAATGCCTCTTACCCGCTCGATCATTCACATAAAAATGCGCTGGCAACCTTATGTGATTTGATTGCACAGCACATAAAAAAAGCTGAGCGCTAGGCTCAGCTAAAAGACAGTACCAAAAAGACCTTATTTAATGGAGAAAGGAATTGCTAAGGTTAACTTAAAGTCATCTTCGTCTTGGAATAGATTGGTATAACCTTTCCAGCTCGGTGCATCGGTATCATTGAAGTACTGCGTGAAGTAAAAACTGACCTTCGCATCTTTAAGTGCACCATTTTGAATCGCATAATTTGCAAACAGACTGTAGGAGTACTCTTTTAGATCATCATACCCTTTGGCCGATGATCCAAAGCCATAAGCACCGTTAAAGCCTGCACTAAAGCCTTTAGCCCCAATATCCGAGAAATCACGCGATAAGGACCCAAATAGCGCCAGTTCTTCATCATGGTTAAAATCCGAGCGGTTATTCCACCAAATGTCATAAGTACCGTTAGAGCCACCATATTGACTCGTCAAACGATACGCTAAGTTTTCCACCTTGGCAGGGTCTCCGGAGTCGGCTTCGGTATAGGTGGCCTCTGCTCGATACGAATACTGCCCTGATGACATACTGGTGAGCATGGCGAGTTGGAATGCAGTGCTATCATATTGTTCGTCATCATCGACCACATAAAGTTGCGGCGACCAATACACGCCACCCTCAGTGGTGCCTTTGACCTTAACGTGCGCGTTCCAACGATCACCATCCGTTAATGCACCATAGGCTGCATCAATAGAAATACCGTTTTCCATGGTATAACGCGCACCTAGTGAATACGCTGTGCCTGCATCTTCTCCGTTGGTGGTTTGAAATTCATAGGTTTCTTTAAACCAAGGGGCTTTATAGCGCTCAGAGACAACAAGACCCATATTAAGATTATCGAACTTCAGGCCTAACTCACCACCTACATGAGTGCCCGGCGCAAACGACCAGTTAACACCAATCGTACTTGGCACCGAAGGCTGAAAATAACCAAGCTTCGCTGTTACGCTTTCACCAAATTTAAATTTAGCCGCGGCGGTAGCCAGTGATACGCCATTATCTGTACATTCCTCGTCCCATGCGCCCGTACATTCGCTATCATCTGGCTCTTTATCAAAGGGATTATTCACTCCCCAAAAGTTCATTTCATGGTCGGGGCCACCGTTTTGCCACATATCAAAGGTGCTAAACGCCATCAAATCAAGGCCAACCACTTCCGCCGCGTAGCCTGAGTTAAAGGCAAGATTTGCGTAGATAGAGCCGTGGTCAAGGTTGGTTTCTTTGGTAGTATCGTTGCCATTGGCATCTGTACCTGCGCGATCACGGGCTCGCATCCAAAAGTTGAGATTGCCACTAATCGTTGCATCAGAGAAAAAAGGAGAGGTACTTGTCGAATAATCTGCTGTTGCTTCCTGTGAGAGTGCTGGCATTGCCACGCCAGCAGAGAGTACTGCCGCTGCTAATGTGGATAATTTAAAAATCTTATTCATGGAAAACTCCTGCTGCCTCCAAGATTTTTGGTTTTGCCTCTGTGCGTTATTTAGTGTTTTAGAGTTCAAAACCGATTTGAAAACCGAGCTTGTCGCCCGTGTTTTCGCCCCGCTGCTTACACATTTCGTGTAACCACATCTCCAGACTAAATACGCAGAAAAAAACATCAACATAATCTTATTTTTTGATGCGAATAATATGATAGAGGGCAAGATTCTGACAGTTTCATGACATAGATCTTACTTTCAATGAAACCACTGATAAGAGTATAAATAGATGATTTATAGAAAAAAATAAATTTACGGCCAACATGAAATAGGGTTCACGCTCCTGAGAGCTTGTCATCATAACCTCAGGCTTTTAATGCATAGCCTTCAACGTCTCACCGCTTAACTGACAAAAAACCTAGTAAAAACTGACGTAAAACCTCACAACTTGTTTAACGTTACAAATAAATAGCTTATTAAAACGCTCTAGAACTCTGTTAATTTACAACATAAATTATTTAATGACGCTTTTTAGCCGTGATCACCCGCACTAATTGATGAAACATGAAATTTTAAAACGAAAAATAAGAACAACCAATCAAAGCCATCTAAGCATGTGCAACTGACGATATTAGGGATCGTCAACGTAAGCGAAAACGTATTACTAAACATAGCGATGAACATGGACATATTGCTGATGAGAGGCGAAGGGAGTTAAACCTTTAAAAACAAGACCATCATCAAAGGTTCATGACGAGCACGGTCCGTCAAGCGGTTTTGCGTGATAACTTGGTCAATACTTAATAGGAAAATCAGACACGTCGTCTGTAACGATAACCAGCTGAACAGGGATCCACTGTAAATGAAAGGACTTCGTTGGGTTGCGCCACCGCTTATTCTTGCCCTTGGCTACCTTGCCTATACGGCAATCGCTGCGACTGAACCTCAAACTGAGGCAGACATTGTTTCACAAGCCGCGCCAGTGGTAGAAACCCAAGTCATCTCTCCGATGCAACACCAAGTGGTACTCCGCGCTCACGGTGAAGTGATGCCGCTTGAGAGCACCCAAGTCGCGGCTCAGGTTTCAGGCGAAGTGGTCAGTTGGCATCCAAGCTTTGTTGCTGGCGGTATTGTGAAACGTGGAGAAATCCTTTTTGCCATTGAACCCGATAATTATGAGGCTGCTGTGCTAAGCGCTGAAGCGGATCTCGCCAGTGCCAAAGCCGCGCTGATTGAAGAACAAGCGCAAGCCGCTGTCGCTAAGCGACAAGCGAAGACACTCCCTGCCTCACAAGTAACAGACTTGTACTTGAGAAAGCCTCAAGTTTTGAGTGCACAGGCGCGCGTCAAATCCGCACAGGCCGCGCTCAAACGCGCACAGCGCGATCTTGAAAACTGTAAGGTGACGGCACCTTATGATGCGTTAGTAGTATCTCGCGAAATTGGGGTTGGCCAATACATCAACGTCGGAACGCCTATCGCT
>NZ_MUFL01000084.1:0-13464 GCF_001995355.1 Salinivibrio sp. PR919
GTGATCGATCTCGTCCTGTCGTTGGAGGGCCATATGCAGCTCACCATGTTCTATATCGCGAACGGGTTGCTGTCCATGGTGTCTGATAATGTCTTCGTCGGCACTGTGTACATTAATGAAGTGAAATCCGCGCTTATCAACGGCGTTATCGACCGTGAACAATTCGACATGCTGGCTGTCGCCATTAACACTGGGACAAACCTGCCTTCGGTCGCCACCCCGAATGGTCAAGCCGCCTTCTTGTTCTTGCTCACCTCTACATTGGCACCGTTACTTCGCCTCTCCTACGGGCGCATGGTCTATATGGCATTGCCTTACACGATTGTAATGGGCCTACTCGGCGTGGTGGGGATCGAGTTTTTCTTGGTGCCGGCCACGGAATGGATGCTACATCAAGGATGGATTTCTGAAACCATTCATATGACCCAACAAGCCTTACCGAGTGCGCACTAACGCACTTCTACCATTGACCTCAGGCTCAACAAACGATTGAATAGCAAGGCCCTGTTTAGGGCCTTCTTTTGTATCAGGAGTAATTTGAGTTATGTGGCGCGCCTTAAACCAGTTTTCTCGCAGTCGTTTTTCTTGGCTGCTATTGCTCGTGTGTGTTGTCGGTCTTGAGGCTACAGCGCTGTATTTCCAATATCACCAATCGCTCGCGCCTTGTGTGATGTGTATTTATGAACGGGTTGCACTGTTTGGAGTAGGAGCAGCCGCACTGATTGGCGTGATTGCGCCGCAAAATGCTGCACTACGCACCTTGGGGTTGCTCGGCTATGGGGTGACCGCTGCCTGGGGGCTGAAACTGGCACTTGAGCATGTCAGTTACCAATTTCCGGATCCGAATCAACTGTTCGGCCCGACGTGTGATGTCGCGGTGAACTTCCCGACTTGGGCCCCACTCAATCAATGGCTTCCGCAGGTATTTGAAGCTTATGGTGATTGCAGCAAGGTGGTATGGCAATGGCTTGGCTTTTCGATGCCACAATGGTTGGTAGGCATTTTCTCGGCCATGCTGGTGGTGTGGGGGTTAGTCATCATCGCCCAATTTATTGGCCGACCACCGCGTCGTATCTTTTCTTAGTAACCTTGACGCGCCGCCTCCAAATCGAGGGCGGCGCATCTGTAGCCACTTAGGCTTCGCAAACGATTTTCGTATCGGTTTGCAGCTTGGCTAGCAAAGGTCTATCCGCTGCACTAAATACCGCGGGATCGAGTCGGTTTGGTTCGCTCCAGTGAATGGCCTGATGACTCAAGGCTTCAGGCTCTCCCTTGGCGAGGGTGCACCAATAGCTACACAACAAAATGCGCTTATCACCGTAGTCATATTCTGTTTCGACAATCGGCGCGCCGACGGCTACCGTCACTCCCAGCTCTTCTTTTAGCTCACGCGCGAGAGCTTGTTGATCGCTTTCATCCGCTTCTACTTTACCCCCCGGAAATTCCCACCAGCTAATGTAGGCCTTGTCTGGGTGGCGCTGAGCAACAAGCACTTGGTTTGCTTGCCCAATCACACCGGCGACCACACGAATCGCCGCTTGCGTGTTTACTTGCGTCATCGTTCTCTCCTGCAATCGCTTATCGCCCACAACACTTTTTAAACTTGGTGCCACTGCCACACGGACAAGGGTCGTTACGCCCTACCGACTTAAACGGGTTAATTTGATGGGCGCCATGGCTGCCTTGCTGCACTTCATCGGCTGCTTTGGCGACCTCTTGGATCATTAGGTCCAATTGGTCGATGTAGCGACCGGGCTCAATATCTAAGCCAACTTCTTTCATTTGCGCCAGCGTCCCCGCCTCGTCATGCAGCAACAGCATTGAGGTCACCAGTGCGGATAACATGCGGCGACTTCCATCGCCTACTGTGGCTTCTTGCCAATGAGGTTCAACATAAGGCCATACCGAAAGAAAACCCTCGGCAAACGCTTGAGCCGGTTCGCTACGTAACGACAGCATCAACGCGTCTGGCAACCCATAGTCGTTGCGCATGAGAGCGTGATACTGCGCGTCAAGATGCGCGAGGATCGTCTTTTTATCGGCGTCAGGTAAATGGACATCGTCTTCATCAAGGCCTGCCGTCATCAATACCGATAACCATGTGTCCGGTGATAGCGGTGCGGGACAGATATTGGCGGCCAGCAGGGCGCCTTCTACAAAGCTGGCTGGCATGCCTTCCCATTCAGAAGAAAGCGTGATTAGTGTTGACATTCTGTCTCCCGTATCTGTTGAGTCGCGTCAGCGAGGCGAGCGTTATCCAGCTCACGCACTATCTCATCGGCGCGATTGAGCACGCGAATCGCTTTAAAACAAGCGTCTGCTTGCGGATAGTACTGACGTAAATATTTGAACCACTGTTTTATTCGGTTCGGGAAATACTGGCCCTTATCGCCTTGTAGCTCGAGTTCGGTATAGCGTACCAATAACGTAAGCACGTCTGTCCACGCCATTGGCGCAACATTGTCTCGAATGTGGGCGCCAAGGTTGGGCATGTTCAGGGCGCCACGACAAACCATTAAGGTGTCGCACCCGGTGATGGCTTGGCAGCGCAATGCATCCTCTCGGTGCCAAATATCGCCATTCGCGGTGACAGGAATAGGCAGTTGTTGATTTATCTCTGCGATCAAATCCCAACGAATGGTACCCGCTTTGTAGCCATCACGCTTGGTTCGACCGTGGACCACAAGCTCAGAGGCACCGGCTTGGTATACCGCATCAGCAATCTCCGGGTAGTCATCTAAATCGTTGTAGCCAAGACGAATTTTGGCACTCACCACATGGGCTGAGTCCACCGCATCGCGTACCGCTTTCACCACATCAAACATATGCTCTGGGGTCTTAAGCAAAGCCGCACCACCTCGGTTGCCATTCACCGTTTTTGACGGACAGCCAAAATTAATATCTATCCCGTGGGAGCCAAGCTCAATGGCACGGACGGCATTGCGCGCCATCGCCACCGGGTCTTGTCCCAACAGCTGCACACGCACCGGCGTGCCGGCGGCGGTAACGCCTCCTTGATGCRATTCAGGGCACAAGCGATAAAAGACCTTCTCGGGTAAACGCTGATCGACCACACGCACAAATTCCGTCACACAGAGACTGTAATGATTGATCTCCGTAAGCAGGTTTCTCATTAAGGGATCGAGTACCCCTTCCATCGGGCCTAAAACCACGCGAGGGGCGGATGGATATGTTTGACTCATGCCATGACCTTTACCAGTAAGGCGCGCTATTTTGCCAGCTTTTGCCGCAAAGCGCAGCTAACAAAAAAAGCCAGTCAAAATATGACTGGCTTTCAAACCGTTAGCGTTGATGGTACAGACCTAGCCCTCTGCTTTCGCAGCCTCAACCATGGCTTCTAACTGCGGATAAGGTAAATAGCCCGGCGCGACTTGATCGCCAATGATCATCGCTGGCGTGCCACGCAGCCCAAGCTCAACRAAGGCTCGGTAGTTATCCGCCACCGCTTTTCCTGTTTCTTCTGGCGTTTTTAGCCATTGCTCGGTCTTGGTTTTCTTGGCGATTTTCTCTAGCGAGCGCGCATCATGCATACCACGCTTTTTCATCAGCAATTCATGAACTTGCGCAAAAGCCTCTGGCTGTTCTAGCCATACATTCATGGCATACACCGCAGAGTTAGTGCCCAACTCATCAATGGTTTGTTGTTTAAGTGGCACGGCAATATTGATGACTTTGACATCATCATGCGCGGCCACCAGCTTTTGCAGTTCGTCTTCCAACTTTTTACAGTACGGGCAGTTGTAGTCCATAAAGTTCACCACAGTGACGGTTGGATTTTCAGCGCCAATCCAGCTGTGGGTCTTAGACTCAAACCAGTCGCGACGTTTGGCAAGGTTCTGCTTAAACGTCTGCTGTTGCTCGACAAACTTCTGCAAACTCTGATTAAGGTTGGCAATTAGCTTGGGGTTATCTTCCAACAGGCTAACAATTTCATCCAGTTGCGCTTGCTGTGTATCGCTTAAATTCTTGGCGCTAGCAGGCATGGCTAGCATCATGAGCGCAACACATGGCGCGATATAACGAGTGAAGGACATTGGGTTTCCTTTTTATTGATATAAATGCATTACAACAGTCTCAACCATAGGCCAAGGGGCGTGGTGAATCCGGTTGTAATTGAAGTAATTTTTCCTTGTTCGATCACCATCACGGTGGGCGTTACTTTCACTGAAAAGGCATTAGAAAGCGCCCCGCTTTGATCGTTCACCACAGGAAAATCATAACCATGATGAGCAAGGTATCCGGCCACATGTTTATCCGAGCCTGAGCGTAACGCGATCGAGACCACTTGCGCATGACCACTTAGCCAATCTACCGAGGGGGTCACAAAACGGCATACCCCACACCAACTTGCCCACACATAGACCAGCACCGGCTCTTGTTGCGACATAGCAACCAAATCTTGTTGGCGACCATCCAGCAAACGCATCGACGTCACCGGTACCTGACTGGTATCGATATCACGGCTTCGCCACCAATCGACGGCAGTGCTCGATATCAATACAAACACGATGAGCCAGCACAGATCACGCGCACCACGTTTGACCCGCTGACGCCATGACAGTTTCCTTTGAGTGGCCGTCATGGTGTTTTCGCCCGCTCAATCGCGGCCATCACCGCGTTATCGGTCAAAATCACCGGCAACACGATCCCATCAGGTGCACCCGGACCATAAACAATATTGAACGGCACGCCATAGCGCTGGTGCTTTTGCAAATACTGCGTCACGGTATCACTCGGACGGGTCCAATCACCTTGCATCGTCACTACATTCGGTGCGGTGATCGCATCATAGACGGGCGACTGTAGCATTACCCCTACTTTGTTGGCATGGCAGGTAATACACCAATCAGCGGTCACATCGACAAACACCACTTGTCCCTGTTCGACGGCGCGCGTGATTGCCGCTTCATCAAGGCTTACCCAATCTGGTTCAGGATTGAGGGGCGTTGCCCACTGCTGCGCGGTCAAGGACGCTCCTATCAGCCCAAGCACAATAATAACCAGCAACCCAGCCGAGCCTTTAATTGCTGCCAGCTTGCCAAGGGTCCGATATGTCAGCCACACAGTGGCAACCAGCAACAGTGTTCCCACTGCTATTGCACCTAAGACGCCAAGATAAGGCATCCATAACCAGAATAGCCACACTGTGGTGCCAGCCAGCAACAGCGCAAAGATCCGTTTGACATGGTTCATCCACGGGCCGGGTTTTGGCAATGCGCGAGTCAGCCCCGGGAAAGCGGCGACCAACAGCCACGGCAGCGCCATACCAATCGCCAGCGCGGTAAAAATCAGCCATAGCGCCGTCAAGGAGCCGCCCAATGCATACGCCACTGCTGTGCCAAGGAAAGGGGCCGAACACGGTGTGGCCAGTAAGGTTGCAAACACGCCTTGCACAAAATGACCACTGTGGGTGTGACCCCCACGTGTTGCTAGCCACGTCTGCCAGCTTGAGGGCAAATCAATACGCAGCACGTCGAATAAGCTCAGGGCAAAGAGCCAAATCACCAGCGTCATGACCCCGATAAAGATCGGACTTTGGAACTGGATGCCCCAACCCACCGCTTGTCCTGTTAGCTTGAGCGCCATCAGTAATCCAGCAATCGCCCAGAAGGAGACGAGTATCCCGGCTGCTGAGGCCAAAAACTGGCCACGAATGACACCACGAGTGGCGTTAGGGTTCGCAACGATACTGTTTAGTTTGAGTCCCAGAACGGGAAGCACACAGGGCATCACATTCAGGATCAAACCGCCTAAGAGCGCAATCCCGCCAATCACCCAAATAGAAAGTCCCGCGTGTGCAACCACATGGCCTGCTTGCACCGTGATGCTATGCTCGGCAAGTAGCTGTTTATCCATGACGGTAACCTGAATCGGCTTGTCGGTAAGATTGGGCGTTTCTATCCAATTGGTTACATCAAAGGTCGCGGTCAGCGTATTGCCATCACGGTGGATACTCGGCACCCCAAAGGTGTCATCAATCACCGCCTCACCATCCACCAAGAGATCAGGTTGCTGCCAAGCTTGGTTGCCCGTCACGGTGACGGCGAGCTGCTGTTTACTGGCATCCCACACCGCAGAAYCAAGCGTCACATTTGGGAGTGGCTTGGGCACCTGACTCATCGCTTGGTTAAACTGATACATCCGCTCGCCATCGGCCTCTAGTGCACTAGGCGTAAAGTCGAGCGAGATAGGATAGTCAGTGATCACACACACACTGGTACACGATGACAAGCGCAGCGTCGCATCCAGTGAAACCGGTTGTTGCCAGTGTTCAACATCTAATGTCAGAGGGAAAGCAACCTGCCCTTTATAGCCGAGCATGGTCAACCCAAGCTGCTCATAGCGCTTCGGCGCCGGCCAGTGCCAAGTAATCTGGTTCAGGTTTTGGCTGTCATTGATAATCAACTCGGGTGCCACGCCCCCTTCGCCGGGCGAGCGCCAGTATGTTTTCCAATCACCTTGCAAGCGGATAGAAAGTAAACCATCGAGGCGCAGCGTGTCTGGACTCCCTTGCCCAGTTAACGCTAAACGTGCCGTCACCGGTGGGTGATCAGGATTGCTAAGCCAGCCGGTATCCGGGGCATTAGCTCGGGCCGTTGGAGTGAGTAGCAGTAAGCACAAAGACAATAGCGGCAGCAAGACCCAAGCTTGCCAAGCGCGACCTTGTTTAACAGTGTGCCAATAGTCATTGATTCGATTCATAAGTCTGTTCCTTGTTAAGAATAAATACGCCATTTGAAAAGCAGGCGCTTTATTCTCGGAACACACAAAAGCAAAGGTGTCGTCGCCGATAGGTGGGTGGGTCGTGAGTAGGTAAAGTAATCGATACGCTCACCGTCGCCATGACCGCAAGTAATACAATCAGCCACCAAAGTGGCGCGGGAAGCCAATCGAGCGTCAATACTGTAGGCTGTACCAGCTGCTCAGACAGGGCACATTTTTTCCCGACCGCACTCGTGTCATCACTTTGGTCTTGCATACTCAATGCTTGGCAAGCGGCTTGCACACCTGATTGCCAACTCAGCTGGTTTTGCAAGGCGCACACTGCCAGAACCCATATCGCTACCGCGAGGGCCCAGCCAGCTTTAAAACGACGTGCATACTCTTGCATTCCACCTCCTGTCGAGTTGGCAATCATTATGCCCAACAGCAGAAAATAAACAATGGGTTATCCGCGAAGAACCATCGCCTTACGCCGTGGCTTGCATGTCGATACAGTGCCGTCTTCACAAAAAAGGCACCGCAAGTGTCGGTGCCTAGCTAAACAACGTCATCATATGTCTGCTGCCATTAACGCTCGGCAGGATGATTCAAAATATGATCTTCCCAATCAATCACATCGATTTCGTATACCACGCTGTCTTTGACCGAGATCCCAGCTTGGTGCATTGCCGCTTTTGAGCCAGTGATCAGAGGATGCCACTCAGGCAGCGGTTTATTCTCTGCCAACAAGCGGTACGCGCAAGTCTCTGGCAACCAGTAGAACTCATCTATTTTATCGCGGGTAAGCTTGAGGCATGACTCTTCATAAGAAAAGCGATTGGGATAGTCTTTGCATGTGCACGTTTTATCATCGAGCAGACTACACGCCACGTTGGTGTAGTAGAGCTCGTCGGTCTCTTCGTCGATCAGCTTATGTAAACAGCAACGGCCACAACCGTCACATAAAGCTTCCCACTCCTCGTCGCTCATTTGCGCCAAGGTTTTTTGTTGCCAAAAAGGCGTGCTCATGATGTGTACTCTCTTATATTTTTCCGCTTTGTGGCGGTAACGACATTGCGCCGCTGTTATAACCATCATAGCGGTAAAGTGCAAGCGACCTTCCCTTCCCGACTTGGCGACAACCAACGTCAATGGTAGAGTGCCTGCCCGTTTTTCTCCGATACCGAGGTTTTATGCCCACTACGCCGACATTCTCGTGCCGTTTAGGCTGCGGCGCGTGTTGTATTGCCCCGAGTATTTCCTCTCCAATACCCGGTATGCCTGACGGTAAACCCGCAGGAACACGATGTGTCCAACTCGACGAGCATAATTTATGTAAACTGTTTGGTCGTCCTGAGCGACCTGCAGTGTGTAGTGCCTTTAGCGCTGACAAAGACGTGTGCGGTGAGAGTACCCAGCAAGCGTTAGATAATTTAATTTACCTCGAGGCGGCAACATAAAAAACGCCAGCCCAGTGATGAGCTAGCGTTATTGTAGCGAAACGCGTGTTCTCGCTTTAGCTTTGAATACCTACGATCAACCAAGGTGCATTGGACTGGGTCAAATCACGCTCCAGATGCCAAATATCCGAGATATCTTCTTCTACACCCTCGACACGATCACAGTAACGACCGGTGAATTTCAAACTCAGTTGGGCAGTGCGACTGTCGTAATCGGCACGCACAATCTCAGCATCCACATACATCACTTCGGTGTGTTGCTCTCCGCCTAATCGCGCACGTTCGGCGGCTAAGTCGTTATACAGCGCTGGCGTCACGTACTCTTGGATTTTCTCCAGCTCGTTATGGTTCCAAGCGCCTTGCAAAATACGATAGTGTTCGCGCGCGCCACTCAAAAAGCTTTGCATGTCGAATTGTGGCGGGAAGTTAAAGGGGACATCGGGTTGTGTTTCCCCGAAACCACCCGACGTCGCGCTGGTGTCTGTAGCATTGTTACGAAACGCTGAGGGCTGTTCGTGATAATAGCCTTTGTTTTGTCCTGCGTAAGCGGGCCCTTGTGCCTGAGCACTGGCTTTGGCCTGTGTCATGCCTCGCAAGAATTTCATAATCAGGTAGGCAATTAAACCAAGGATTAAGATATCCATAAATTGGATACCCTCAAAGGCACCACCAAAAAAGGCCGCCAACAAACCACCGGCGAGTAAGCCGCCGAGTAAACCACCCATCAAGCCTTTTTTACTGCTGCTTTTGGTCGGGCTTTGTTTGATGGTGTTGGTATCGGTTGTTTTTTGCTTAGGGGCGGGGGCGGTTTTAAAGCTTTTGCCAAATGACTTACCGCCACCAAAGCGCTTGGCTTCTGCGTAAGGCGCTGAAACAACGAAGACAAACATCAACGCTGCGACAGAGAGTAATTTTTTCATGATTGCTTCATCTGTGGTTTATGACTGATGTCATGCTAGAGTGTCTGGAAGTGAAGTCAATCCTATGACTGACATTAATTGTTACCAAACGTCACCACCGGATTCGGGAACCATCGCGAAGTTTGGCGCACTCAAGGAACCATTTACGCTGTCACGACTCCAAGCTCACAACGCATTTATTTACATTGATAGGACTGGACCATGAATGATACCCACAGCAAGTTTATCGGTTATCTGCTTTGGATCTTTGGCTTTCTTGGCGCACACCGTTTTTACTATGGTAAACCTGTCACTGGGACGATCTGGTTTTTTACCCTCGGCCTGCTCGGGATTGGCTGGATTATCGATCTCTTCTTGATCCCGCTAATGGATAAGGAAGCGGATCTACGTTTTCGTAGCGGACAAACCAATTTCACCGTCGCTTGGCTGCTGCTGACATTTTTAGGTATCTTTGGGGTCCACCGTATGTACATGGGGAAATGGATCACTGGGGTCATTTACCTGTTTACGGGCGGTTTCTTCTTACTCGGCGTGCTATATGACTTTTGGACGTTGAATGATCAAGTCTCGATAAAAAACAGCCAAAAATTTGCCTAACGCCACTATCGACTGGCAGTAATCAATAACCGTTATTTGTCGCTGACACAGCCAATATCGGGTGTGCACACTGATTGCCAATCGCATAACCTAATGATGCGCAACCCGTTTAAAGGTTGCGCACTCGCCTCGCCTTGCTAGTATAAGTCGCTTATTGCACCGCTAAACGGACCGATGTACTCATGAGCCAACAGTTTCAACTTCTGCGTGAGCGACGCTTTCTGCCCTATTTCATCACACAGGCGTTAGGGGCCTTTAACGATAACGTTTATAAAAACGTGTTGGTGATCATGGTCGCATTTGCTTCCGCCGAGCAGTTGCCAATGGATGCGACTCTATTTATTAATGCTGCGGCGGGGCTATTTATTCTGCCTTTTTTCCTGTTTTCTGCCTTTGCCGGTGAACTCGCCGACAAATACGATAAAGCCCTTATCATGCGGCGCGTGAAATGGCTGGAAGTCGTGATTATGTCGAGCGCCGCGATTGCCTTGTATTACGAATTATGGATAGTGCTGCTAGGGTTATTGTTTATGATGGGCACCCAGTCCGCTTTTTTTGGCCCGGTAAAATACGCACTGCTACCACAAACCTTGAGCGATAAAGAACTGGTCTCGGGCAATGCGCTCGTCGAAACCGGCACGTTTTTATCTATTCTACTCGGGACCTTACTCGCTGGATTTATCGCTCATCACCCACATGCCAATGTGGTTGCCGGCGCCGCGGTATTAGCCTTTGCACTGCTGGGCGTGCTATCGGCACATGCGATCCCTCCCGCGCCTGCCGGTAATCCAACCCTCAATCTGCGCTATAAACCCATCGCACTGATGAAACAAACCTTGCGTTTTGCACGCCAAGACAAAGTGACCTTACAGGCCATTTTAGGTATCAGCTGGTTTTGGTTTCTTGGTGCAAGCTACCTGACCCAATTTCCTAAATACACCGCCTTGCTGGGCGGGAATGAAACCGGCGTTTCCTTCTTACTGRCCCTATTTTCAATCGGTATCGCGGTGGGCGCGCTGCTGTGTGACAAGCTGTCCGGCCACCGTATCGAGCCCGGTATCGTGCCCTTGGGAAGCCTTGGGCTTACCGGCTTTGGGTTGCATTTATTTTTTGCCACGCCCGCCAGCCCAACTGTGCACAGCGATTTAATCGCCTTTGTGACCGATCCGGCACTGACGTGGGTGTTTATCGATTTATTGATGATTGGCGTGTTCGGTGGGATCTTTATTGTCCCCTTGTATAGCTTGATGCAACAGCGCGCCGATAAAGCCGCGCGTGCACGCGTTATTGCCGCCAACAATATCTTCAATGCGTTGTTTATGGTGGCAAGCGCCCTTCTTGGCATCACCCTCTTGGTGGTGGTGAAAATCTCCATTGCCGAGTTTTTCCTGTTACTGACAGTGCTCAATTTATTGGTGGCTATCTATGTCAGTCAGTTGGTGCCGATTTTTGCACTGCGCTTTTTTACGTGGATGATCACGCACACCTTGTATCGGGTGAAGCATAAAGATTTACACCATATTCCCGAACAAGGGGGAGCCTTACTGATTTGTAATCATGTCAGCTACATGGACGCGCTTTTGCTGGCGGGTGCTTGTCATCGTCCGATTCGCTTTGTGATGTTTGAGGACTTATATAAATTACCCGTGCTGCATTGGTTCTTCCGCACCTCAAAAGTGATCCCCATCAGTCACCGAGGACGCACCATTCGCGCCGCGATGAATGAGATCCAACGCGCGTTAGATAATGGCGAAGTGGTGTTAATTTTCCCAGAAGGTCACCTGACCTTTGATGGAGAAATAGACCAGTTTCGTCGTGGCATGGATATGATTCTGCAGCGTTCACCGGTCCCCGTCGTGCCCATGGCACTGCAAGGCTTGTGGGGCAGTTATTTTAGCCGACATGGCGGCAAAGCCATGTTAAAACTGCCAAAACGCTTTTGGTCAAAGGTAACTGTGGTTGCCGGCCCCGCCGTGGAGCCGGAAAAAGCCACTTCCGCGTATATGCGCGACGAGGTGATTCGCTTACGTGCCGACCGACCTTAATGTTCGATTTGCTGGCTTGCCCATTGGGCAAGCTGCACACGTGACGGCTTAATACTGGCACCCTGCTCGAATGTCGGCCACGGCAAAAAAGCGATGGGACGTTGATAAGGCGCTAACGACTGACAATGCGCCGTTAATTGCACCTGATCCAGTGGCGCTGTGCTTTGCACTATCGCAACAGGACGCGCGCCAAATTCATGGTCGATAACCGGGACAACCACGACTTGGCTGATCTTGTCTCGTTGGAGTAAGTGGTTTTCAATACGCTCAGGCTGAACATTTTCTCCACCGCAGATAAACTGATTATCCTTGCGCCCAATAATACGCAACACTGGCCGCTGGCGACGCGTCTCCCATCTCGCCAGATCCCGCGAGGCTAAGCCTTGTTCTGCCAAAAGCGCCTTTAACCGTCCCGCTTGCCAATATCCTAACGCGAGCGTGTCGCCACGATGAATCACTTCACCATCGCTCGCCAGCGCAACGGTACGATACGGCAAAGGCTCACCGACATCGTCATGGCCATCGGCGCGCTTTAACGTGACGGTCGATGCGGTTTCTGTCATGCCATAGCCACACCAACAAGCAATGCCCTGCTGCTCAGCTAGTTGTGTCAATCGTGCGGGAATCACTGCACCGCCCAGTAATACATGCTTAAGTCGAGAAGGCGCTTGCCGCGCGGCCAACCAAGGTAAGGCGCGATAGAGTTGTGTGGGCACCAAGGAGGCGTGTGTCACCCGAGTCAGTGATTCGGGTAAAGCTTCTCCCTGACAAGGGAAAATGGCGAGGGTGGCACCTTTGAATAACCAGCGCCACACAATAGCCAGCCCCGACACATGAAAAAGCGGCAACGATAACAACCAACTATCGGTGCGACTGCTCGGCCTCTCCTCGTGCTCAGACAGCCCTTGAAACGGCAGCATCTGGGTTAAACCTGCCGCACTGGCAAGGTGTTGATGCGCTGCATGTACCACGGCTTTGGGCTTTCCTGTTGACCCTGATGTCAGCGTCATGGTGAGCGGTTGCTGTGGTTGCCAAGGCACTATCGATATCGCGTCAGATCCTCTTACCTTGTCGTTATCGCGGTCCAGCCATTGACACTCGCCAAGTTCTGCCAACACGGCGGCTTTCACGTCGTCACTTAAAGCATGATTGAGCACTAAGGTGATCTTGCCCGCTTGCCATGCAGCAAGCAGGCCAACCACTAAGCGCTGGGGAGCAAGACGACTGTCGAACACCACCACTGGCGCGGCATTAAACTGCGTTTGCTGACGGTCCACATCCGCCACCAGCGCCTGCCATGTCAGTGAGGTGTCACTCTCGATGGCAAGCGAGTCTGGCGCACAGCCAGCCCAGTGCCGCCACGGCCACACCTTAAATCCGAACGCCGAGGCCGTCACAATGTATTCACCCAGATAAGGGGCTGGTCATGTAGGGGCGCTAATGGCTGCGGCGCACCCGGCCACGTACGGTCAAGTTGGTGGGCAAAGATACTCAGCGTATCAAGTCCAGGAACCACATCCGGCGTTAACCAAGTGGCAAAGCGTGATAGCTGCGTGAGTCCAAGGCTTGATTCTAGCGCAGCACTGATCACTGCCTGCTTGCCAAGCGTTGTCGCGCTATCAATCCAGCTTGTCAGTGACGCAAGATCGCCCATCAAAGTGGGTTTGAGCACCCACACCGAAACGTATTCACTTTCAATCAATTCACTGTCATCGTGGT
>NZ_MUFL01000085.1:0-13436 GCF_001995355.1 Salinivibrio sp. PR919
TATAGATATTATTATCTATTAATAATTAAGTGACAAAAAAATCGTACAGAATAAATGACTGTTTTATTTTGAGAGGTTATCCGCAAGTTTTATGAATGTTGTTGTTATGTAAAATAAAGATAAAGGCCACAAATTAAGTGGCCTTTATGTCAGTATTGGAAATGTGAAGTGCACGCATTAATGCGATTATGGATTGGTGATACGACGCCATAGACACACTTTATTCCCGGTTTGCGTTTGAGTAAGCCACGTATAACGACAGTCGTTATCGTAGCTATAGCGGCCCGTTTGTATACGATAACTGCCTAATACCGCATCTTGCATGGAGACGAAACGACCATTTTTGAGTAACGAGAAATGTAAGTGAGGTCCGGTCGAGGAGCCTCCTTGGCACAACGCCACAGAACGCTGGCTGGCGTAGGTGCCGAGTTTGGTATTTTTGCCCACCCACTGATTGTTGCGCACTTGAATGCCGTCCATGTGATAGTAATTGGTTGCCCAACCATTATCGTTAGTGACCCGCACTTGGCAGCGCGATAGTACGGTGACATAACCATCGTGGGCGGCAGTCACACTGTAAGTTGTGCCTCCCCATTGCGGCCAATCATAAGAGACATCAATAGAAGAAAGCGGAAAACCGGATCCTGAATGGGCATGTGGGCCATTTGGGATCCAGGCGTAGCCTTGTCGCCACGGCCATTGCATAAACCCTGCAGGTGGCGCAACTAAGCTGCGTGATGAGATGGCATGTTGCCCTAGGGGTTTTTGGTCACCAAACCATGCTTGGTAACGTGTCTGCCATGTCTGCCAGTCACTCGGAGAGTGGAGAGTGCTGACAAGAGTCTGTGTGGCATGTCCCAGCGTGGCATCAGAGGTCTGCGTGTTGGGCTGATAAAGCAAAGCGGACAACGTGGATGCGGTTTGCTCGATGGCCTGTAGCAACTTCAGTTCGCTGATCCGATCGAGGGCGATATCCTGCTCTAACTCCGGCGCATTAGTGATGAGGGTGGTGATCAATATACGTGGATCAATCCCTGACGCACCGCTCCAATGCATAATCGCCTCGCTCACCGGTTGCCAGTGTGGCAATTGCTCGGCGAGAAAATCATCAATGTTAAATGGGTGACGGCGCGGTTGAAAGAGCAAATCGGTTTCGGTGACAAGCTGGTCCGGCACCCCGACGTCCTCTAAGACAGCAGCCGGACGCATGGGTGTATGGTTTGCGATCAAAGTGTGTGCGTGCGCAGCGCTAGTGCTCACCATCAAGCAGGCGAGTACGAGACGAGATAAACGAAACATGACTAGCTCTCCTTTCATTTAATGAACGGTAATATTGGCATGGTATGTATATTTATCTGGTCACTTGATCGTTGTTGCGAGTGTGTAGAAAGCTTGCGTGTAATTGTTTGCACGTAGCACATGAAGGCTGTGATGCAGGCCGATAAATAGCCTGCATCACAGCAAAATAACTAGGGTGTCCGTTTGTGGTTGGGTGGTGAGTTTTTAGCCATCGGTGCGGTGTTTTGTGGCCAGAACAAACAAGCGGGATGTTGCTTAATCTGGGTAAATACAGCGGTCCGTACGGACTTGATATCAAGCTCACAACTGCGTGAGCGAAGTGCCACAAATAAGGCCAATCCGAAGCTCACCCACAGGTTGATAAACCCAATCATCAGCACAAAGAACAGGCTAGAAAGAAAGGCCAACACACCGTGAAAATCGCTCACATGCGCGTAACCAATATTGGCGGAAGAGAAGGCGACATGGCGAATATCCAAGGGAATATCGACTAAGTAACCCACATAACTGGTCATGCCGAGCAAAAAGCCAAAGATCAGGTTGCCACCCAAAGCGCCGTAATTATCGTGAATATAAAAGGCGACCTTCTCACGCCGTGACTCAGGCACGATGCGCATGAGTGGATGGGCGACAAGGCGATCTTTCAATTCAATGTAGTCGGCGCGATTATCGAGAATGCCCGTAATGATCCCAGATAGAAACAGCCACACACCAGCAATCGCGGCGTAAAGCCATGCCATGCCACTGAAAGGCATAATAGACTGTTTTTGATAGTCAATTTGCTCGGGTGACAACAACGCATCGCTGAAAAAATGCATAAACGCCCAACTGACCAGCACACTACAGCTAATGGCTGCGACAATATTGCCCCACACGGCGAACCACTGGGAACGATTTACATCGATCAACAAGCGGGCTAGCTTTTTACTTCGGGTTCGCCCTTGCTTATTCTTCTCAACATGGGCAGCAAAATTCGCCGCTGTCATGGCCGGTTGCTTGGTCGCAATCGTAAAATGCAGCACATGCACCAGCATAAAACCGACACCGTAATTTAAACTGACCAGAAAGGCGCTTTTAAACGGTGAAAGTTGCAGCGTATCAATGTAGATTTTTACCCACGCAAGCAAGGCTATAATCACGCCCGCGCCGCACGCGCCCTTCAGAATATTGAGATAGTCCTTTTTCGTTTTGGCAATATAGTGCTCACCATGATTGCTTTTGTTTTGCGTCACGCTTTGCGAGAAAGTGCGAGTGCTTTTGCGATAGATGGCACGCACGCTGTTACGCTCCGTGACCGAGGTCAGCAATTGTTGCCACAAATTCAGTACACAGCGCGCCTTTTGATGCGGATGACGAAAGTCAAGGATTTGAAATAAGAGCACCATGCGGTTGAGGGTTTGATCTAAACGCTCAAGCATGTGTGATGCGTGTGTTGAGAAGCCAAATTGGCTGATCCCACGGGTGCGGATCCGTTTTACTTGAAGCTGGCACTGTTCAATCATTACCCAGAAGTGCGCGGTATCCACCGAATCAATCTCACCCTCCTTGATGGTCGCCACCAATTGACTGGTTTCGCGCTGCAGGGCAATAAACGGCGAGTCCACTTCGTTTAAACGGCGATCAATCCGCAGTAGCTCAGGATCGAGTTCTTCCGCCGCAACCCAAATCGCTAACATTTCTAGCGAATAACAAAGCTCACTTTTAATGTATTCGCCGGTTGTGCGAATGGCTTCAGGGGATGCACTTTTCACCAGCAAGCGATAGAGCTTAAACCAGCATTTAGACGAAATAGCATTCACCCAAACCTTGTCTTCGCCACCGACGAAATAGCTTAATAAGTCGTTGATATCGTTGCAGCGTTTGGGTGGCGGATTGATCTTATTATAAAGGCGACGAAAGATTTCCGTCACCAATCCATTTTTAGAAAATATGCCCAATTGGACAAAAGCTGGAGACAGCTTAATGGTTTTGGCTTCATTGCAAATACTGTTCGCAAACAACGATGCCTGAGAGGGGGAATTGGCGAGGGCAAGGACAAGCTGCTCAAGGCGCAATTCTGCGAGTTCGGGCTCACCTTCACGAAGATAAGTAAAAAATACATTAAGACGCTCTGTGTCTGTTTCACACAGAGAAAACCCGTCTATCACTTTAAAAGCCGGTGTTATTGCAGGCATAGATTTTCTTATCAGTCGATAATAAACGCGCGCGTAGTCTACAAGAGCGAGAAAGCAGGGGGAAGCAAAAGCGCTCATTGGCAGTATGGCACAATGCAATCACGTCCTTTATTTTTAGCCATCGCGACATAATGCTGTCTACTTATTGATACCTTAAACACAATGTGTGCCTATACTCATCACATTATTAGTCATGCGAGTCAAAAAAAGGAGACACGGATGAATAAGTATGGTGCAGAGTTTTTTGGCACATTTTGGTTAGTTTTGGGCGGGTGTGGTAGTGCGGTATTGGCTGCTGCGTTTCCAGAAGTGGGGATTGGGTTGCTCGGCGTATCGCTCGCCTTTGGTCTTACTGTATTAACCATGGCGTTTGCCATTGGCCATATTTCTGGCTGCCACCTTAATCCAGCGGTGTCCATTGGCTTATGGGCGGGAGGGCGTTTTCCCGCTAATCAACTGCTCCCTTACATTATTGCCCAAGTTTTAGGGGGGTTAGCGGCTGGTGGCGTGTTGTACCTGATTGCGAGTGGACAAGCCGGATTTGATGTCTCGAATGGATTTGCCGCGAATGGTTATGGTGCGCATTCACCGGGCCAGTATAGCTTAACCTCGGCGCTGATCTCGGAAGTGGTGATGACCATGATGTTTTTAGTGGTGATCCTCGGTGCCACCGACCAACGCGCCCCTCAAGGTTTTGCACCGATTGCCATTGGGCTGTGTTTGACGTTGATCCACCTTATTAGTATTCCCGTGACTAACACCTCGGTGAACCCGGCCCGTAGTACAGGGGTAGCGCTTTACGTGGGCGATTGGGCCACTGCACAATTGTGGTTATTCTGGGTTGCCCCCATCGCTGGCGCGATATTGGGCGCTTTCGTATACCGCTTTATCGGTAACGAGAAGGAGTCATGAGTTTGGACCGACGCTCGACGGCGAGCAAAACAAGGCCTTACGACTGAAAAGATGTCGCCAGCCAGCCGGCGACACCTAAGCCATTTATATGAAAAGCATTTATTGGGGATTACGCGCACTGGCAGGACGAGGTGGCCAGGCTTGCTCAGGCGGTGCAAAGGATGGCTTGCCTAACACCGGCGAAGAGAGCACGTAGATCCCGTGATTAGTGAACAGCCAAAATAAGTTACGGTCATATTCCACATAGACACTGTGTGACAAATTCCCCATCGCATAACTGGCAACTTCATCTTCCTTGAACGGCGGCACGAAGTACGCCGCAATCGCAGGTTGTTGTGGGTCACGAACATCGAATACCTGCAGGCCAGCGTTATAAAAATTATAAGGAAGAATACCTTGGCGGCCGATACCGGGCTGGGTGTAAGCACCGGTACGTTTTGGGCCGAAGCTGCCGCGACGTTGACAAAAATCCGTAAAAGCAGCCTCTTTCGGTGGGATTGGACGTGGTAACACGCCGACTTTTTTCGGCTGCGCGGGATCCGACACATCAATAATATGCACGTCTTTATAGGGTTCAAAACACTCTTCATTAAGTGGATAACCGCTAAAGTAGACGAGGCCTGTTTGTT
Source organism: Salinivibrio sp. PR919 (assembly GCF_001995355.1). NCBI lineage: Bacteria > Pseudomonadati > Pseudomonadota > Gammaproteobacteria > Vibrionales > Vibrionaceae > Salinivibrio > Salinivibrio sp. PR919. The sequence goes on from NZ_MUFL01000085.1 coordinate 5,015, forward strand.
CGACTTGGGATACATCGATAAAGTCGCCCTCTGTCCCCGCTACGCTGGGCTCAAAGTCAAGGTGACTCACCACTTGCATCTGCTCTGGATTGGAAATATCGACCACATAGAAACCAAGCCCGCCCATCGCGGCATAGCCATATTTCCCGCCTTCTTCGACCGGTGTCGGAATAAACAGCGACATACGAGCGCCCATCCAAGAGGTACGATTCCCTGCGCGAGGGTTATTGAGATACGCTTTTTGATGCGCAGGTTGGTTAAGAATTTGCCCCGGCACTGCCAATTGATCCATAAATATTGGGTTGGCCGGATCAGACATATCCCACGATTGATAACCCGCGGAATATAAATCATTGCCATATTCGGTTAATGCATAACTGGCATCGGGTGCGGCCGCAACAATCATGGTCTTTCCCCCAAACCAAGTGGGAATATCGCGCACGCCCGACCCTTGTTGTTCACCCACCTTAGCGTCTGGGTGGTTAATATCGGTGCTTCGCTCTGCGATTAATGTCCATTGGTCCGGAAGTGGGCCATGCATGTCATACACCTTAAATCCTTTTAAATGCTTGGCATGACGGATTTGTGCGACTTTTTCCGGCTGGGTGAATTTATCTTTCAATAGCCCGAAGCGACGGATCTCAAAGGCCTGCACCATCACATAATTCTGTCGAGCCTCGCTCCACTGTATGCTGGCCGCGCCAAACATATCACCAGTGGGATAGGGGTTCACTTCTTCCCCTTGAGGCCCATTTGGCCCCCATTGCTTACCGCGGGTATACAACAACTTCAGATCTTTTGGGTTTGTAATATCAAAGATCTTTAGATCGCGCCGCACATACTGATACAGATACCGCCTGCCATCAAAATCGACAATATTTTGCCACGTGTGGAAGGGCTCAACCGTGATGGGGTAATAGGCCTCTACCGTCATGTTTTTGCTATACGTTTTGTCATCCCAATAATCGAGTAACCCATCAAATGGCTTGGGTGTGTAGGCATGGTAGGTTCGCTGAGGATGAATAAACTGACCCGTTTTAGGGTCCATGCCATAGCTGGTAGGGTCTGGATTGTCGGGCTTGTGGTTTCCTGTTAGCGCGACAACCTTTTTAAGCCAAGGATCATGAATAGTATCTTGAGTGCCTTCAGCGCTTGCTGCCGATAGCGCGACGGTGGTGGATAAAAGTGCGAAAAGGGATCGCCATCCCTGCTTATATATGGCGTGATGTCGCATAACAACGTCTCCGTGTTGTGTGGGAAAATAGACCAATACTCGCCATATATTAAATTGGTTTCATAAAATTACTGCGATAACTCCCTGATCCTATTATTTTTGTAGGCAAAGCCATTGCAGCCACGCCCCCGCACAAAACCTGCCATCGCTAACATTTTGGGCAATTAAGCACGAAAAAATCAGCATGGCTTTGATAAGCTAGCCTGACAATGCTGACGGAAAGGTGTGTTAGGTACCGAAAACTGATCGGCGGTAGCGTGGGAAATACTAGATGGATAACCAGCTTATCGGTGGAAGCACGCCAATTGAGTGCTCGCTTTGTCGGCGCTCATTCACACTATCCCAGAACGCGAAAAAAGAAAGTAAATATAATCAATAGATTAGAGAATTGGGTGTGGTGATAGTGTGAACGGATTACCAGAGATAGGCGGCATGCACACTTTCTCGGAAAAGAGACAGGCCGGAATGACGAAAAATTTCTATAATAACAGAAGCTTAGACAATATAAGTTGCGTATAACGGTTTTGAGAAATCGAGCATGCGTACTAATACAATGTTAGCTTTTAGGAGTAATATGTCAGTATTTCATGCATACAATAAAGACAAGCATCTACAGAGAGCATTGAACCTGCTCGAATCTGATAACTCAGTTGAGCATGTATATGCTTGCTTAGAATTACGGTTTTGTATTGAGGCTATTGTGTATCAGAAATTGCTTCATGGCATTGAGTGTCTACCAAACACTATCGTAAACACGTGGCAACCTACAAAAGCGCTAAAAATGTTGGCTGAATTCGATAAGCTTTCCGCCTCCGACTGCGTAGTCGAAGTAAATTTGTCGCATTCTAGTAAACCACCTGAGTCTGGTTGGTTATTTTTTGGAGAACAGAAGCTCCCTCCAGTGCAGTGGTTGCACAAAACTTACAATAAACTCGGCAATTTTTTGCATTTGGTTGAACCTCAGAAAGCTATTGAGGCAATGCATCGAAACATACAGAAAGACTTACGTGATATTGCTGAAAAACTCAAGCAATATACAAGAAATAACATATTGATAAGTTATAAAAATATAGACATTAAACAATGCCCTGCATGTCAACAAGATATAGCATTTTCTCTAAAAAATGTACGAGACGGAGAAACTCGGAAATGTAGTAATTTTCGATGTGGTGCATTGCTTACTGTGAAGGCAGATATCGTAAAACAAGAAATTAAGCTGAGCTGCAATACTTATGACGTTAAATGCCAGCTATGCAACAAAGATATTTTTATACCAGAAGAAGTGATTAGAAATCTAGATATCTTCAGTTGCCATCATTGTAGCGCTCAATATATTCCGAGGGGAGAATATGAATTTGCGTTACTTCGGAAGCAAAGCTAACAAACGCTTCAAGAGGGACAGCCAACGCGTGGCATTTTTATCATGCGTTGGTTTGTGTGATTACGGTATTATGCGGCAAGTTGGTAGTTGCGTTGGCTGCCCCTTAAGCGGACGTTAGTTTTCTCATCAACATCATCATTTATCAATAAGGATAGAAATGGATACTTTCATTGAATTTGTAAAATCAGACATTGGGGTCACGCTGGCTTGGCTATGTACTGTAGGAAGTACAGTGTTTGCTGTGATTACATCAAAGRAAAATAAACAGTTGAAAATAAAAATTGGTGAAATAACTAAGAATTCAACAGTAGATAATAGTCAGGATAGTGTTATGCAAAACGGCCAGAAGAATGTATATACAAAGAACAACTCTGGCGGCATGAAAATTGACATGTAAGGACTGAATCTTGGCCATAGGAAATGAAGGGGGTAACCCCCCTGTAAATAAAACAGTTCAAGTTGAACGTAATGCTGGAAATATCATAATCGGGGATTCACCCGAATATGAGATCAGCTCGGCTATAAATGAGTTGCTAAAGTCATTAGCTAACAAGCCGTTTACGTTTAAGAAAAGCAGAAGACGCCCGTCTTCTGAAACAGTTGTGAAGATTCAACACAATAATCTTAAAGCTAAAAGCCATATCATAAAGCAATACTTAGATCATTCCTCAAAAGTAGAAGAAGCCTATCTCGAGATAGATTCACTGATAACTTTTGGAAAAGATACAATCCTGCAAAATTTAAACGATTTATATTATCTTGCTTTAGACGCTGTTGAGATCGACTATCTAACTTGCGATATAGACATAGCTAAAATCAGAGAAAATTCAGAGTTTATTTTAGATTTTATTATTCAAAGATTAAAAAATACTGTATTTGAATCAAAAAACACTCCAGCTTACAAAGAGCATGTTGAATTGGGCGTGAATGTCGTCGTCGCTCATGCTTTTATTGAGTGCATAATTATGGAAAATCCAACTTATGATTCCTAGAAATGGTTGTGACCCAGAGATAAATGTTGTAAGTATCGGGGCAAAAATTCTAAAGAAATTGGCAGAGGAAAATCCGTCCTTGGATACGATACTCACTGACTGTTCTTCAGAACTAAAAGTATCGATTGATCACATTATATTGTCATTAGATTGGTTGTTTGCAATTAAGGCTATTGGGATTAATGGAACAGAGGTTTTTATAAATGAAGCTTGATAGCCTTGAAATAAAGATAAATAGCGAAGTAAAAAGATTGGTTAAATTCGAGACAGGCCTTAACCTCATCACAAACAAGCCCAATTCTGGTCGTACAGGGAACAGCGTCGGAAAATCAACATTATCAAGAGTGGTTGATTTTCTAATGCTAGGAAGCATAGACAATATTTACATCGATGAAGAGTTCAAAAAGCCAAATCTAGAGATAGAAGCGCTTTTTAAGAACAATGTTGTAACTGCTTCTCTCAGTTTTTTTGACTTCTCGAACAAAATAAATCAAATTTCTCGAAATCTATGTATTGGTGGAGAATCTGAATTCTGGGTAAATGGTGAAATTGTTGAAGAAAAGGGATATGAGTCATTTATCCAGGATAAAATCTTTAATATATCTACTAGAAGGCCTTCTGTTCGAGCTGTAGCGCCTAAATTTATTAGAAATGACAGTCATAGAATGTTAAGTACGACCAAATTTCTTGATAAACGACAAGGTCCAAAAGATTATAGCGAACTTTTTTTATACCTTTTCGGTTTCAATAATACRTCTCTACTTACAGAGAAAAGAGATGCAACGAATCTGGTTAATAGACGAAAAAGGAATGCCACTTCAATCAATGCTCTAGTGAAAGAGCAAAAGCCAAAAAGTGAGATCAAGAAATATAAGGCAGATGCTAAAGAGCTAGAGAGCAACCTTTTAACATTCGAATACTCGTCAGAATATTCGAATCCAATAGAAAGGCTTTCAGAACTACAAGTAAAAGAAGACCGATATACCGAAGAACTTCTATCAATACAGCGAAAAGTAGACAATATCAATCATACTATCGAGCTATTATCCAAAGACAAAAATGGTTATTTAATCAACGAGCTTAAAGCTATATATAGTTTCTCTGGTGTAGCAATTGATGGAGCCTTAAGAGAACTTGAAGACGTTATTTTGTTCCATAGAAACCTCGTTGAAAAAAAGAGGCACTTTCTTACGATTGACCTGCCCCAATTGAATGAGGAATCTGAAGGTCTTCAAGCAGAGCTCAGTTCAATACGGAAAGATAAGTTACAAGTTTTTTCTGATATGAGGTCCAAGGAAAGCTTAGACAATGTGACTAAAAATCTGAAACGTCTTGGTGAGCTTAAAGTTGAGCTTGGAAAGTTAGAAGGTCTAATGGAACAGCAGTCCAAGGCAAAATTAGATCAAACTGAAGCTGAAGCTCAATTGCAAAAAATCCTTGAGGCTATTTCCAAAGAGATTGACAATGTTTATGAGTTTGAGAAGAAATTCAATACACATTTAGGATCTCTTACAAAAAGTCTTCACGATGAAGAATACAGCATAGATTTAGAATTCAATAAGGATAGCGGTATTTGTTCTATAGAACTCAATAACTCAGCAACTAATCCTGAGGGTGGGAAAAAGAAAGCTGAAGTCATTGCTTTTGATTTTGCATATATACATGCTATTAATGAGTTAAAGCTGAATCGACCAAATTTTATATTTCATGACAGTATTGAGGATATTGACAAAAAACAGATTGAAGATATTTTCAAAGAAGCAAAGAAGCTACCGGGTCAACAGATTCTGTCAATGCTATCAGATAAAATATCAGAAGAAACTTACAAGAAGATATCCAAAAATGTAATCTTATCTCTTGATGAGGATGAAAAGTTCTTTTGTGTTTAAACAAAAACTAACAAGTCAAATTACTCGGACGCAGCGAAGCTGCGCCGGTGTTTGAGGCCTTAGGTTTTCGGAGTAACATGAAGCAAGTAATATTTATCTTGTGTACTTTGATGTCAGGAGTAGTAATGTCTGAGGGTTTGTTTTTAAGCTCATATAATAAAGTGTCTGATCGTTATGCAATTCTCGATGAGTTTGACCAATCTGGAGTGCTTTACTTAACTAAGCCAGAGACTCAACAGCCAGAACGAGACGCTGTCGCATACATTCAGTATGCTCCTGTATCCGAGGACGCTTGGAAACAGAAAATGAGGGCAGGAGAACCGCCGCAATTACATGAAGGTCTAGCTTCTGAAGTAGCAGTTATCCCAAAAACAGCAGAGCAAGATTTTAGCTTCTTATGGTCGGCAGATGGTAACTCAGTAGCCTTACTTTATAAAAATGCTCCCATAGCTTTCGTTAGTCAAAATGAAAAGTATGGCTTTAGTRAAGCGGTAGTATCAGACTCACCAATTGTTTCTATGTGGGATACAGATAAGTTTAACGAACTATTTGAGTAAAAACCTAACTCATATGAGCCCTTCTCCGGTCAATAGGCAATAGCATTTTTTGGCTGCGCCAGCAGCCAATGCTCTCGAACAACAAAGTCGTCTACTTCGCTCTGTCATTTCAGCCATTAAGTCATTGCTTACGGCAAACACATATAGAAGGTCTGTTACTGCGACTCACCGCTGCCTGCCGTGACAGGGCCATTAGACATTACTTCACGTTCCCACGCAGGAGCGTGGGAACGAGTTATGGAGAATGACTTTTCCGTGGTCGTCCGCCGCGTGAAGAGAAAAATGGTGCTTGGCGAGATCAACGCCACAAAAGAACTGAGCAGACATGGTTACCTCCGTTACCAAAGGCTTCACCTAAATGTGGCAGATCTTCAAAAGGGGGAATCCATGTCATTCGTTAGTTGTCCAGAGGAAGCAATCAATCCGTAGGGAATTTTTGTTTTTGGTGGAGTACACGCATAACTTGGATGATATCGCCCTCGACCCAGTAAGAGACAATCATCGAAATCTCAGGAATAATGAGTAATCGTCCGCGGATGCCATCTCGTTGTACGCCCATTAAAGGTTGTTCAAGCAAGTTTTCTACTTTTGCTTCAATGAGGCTGTCAGTTTTGTCTGCCACCTCAGGGTTGAAGTCATAGAGAAACTCAAAGATCTTTTCACGATCGTTAAGTGACGCTTCTTCCCATAAAATCATTACTTGCCTCGATTACGGATTCTGGCTTTACGCTCTTCCATTCGAGATTGAGCAGCTTGGTGCTCAACGAAAACGGATTTTCCTGAGTCAAACTTCTCAAATGCTAGGTTTACTTGTTCAGTTAACCACGCATCGTGAGATAATGTTTTTCTTTGTTGTTCAGCGAGTTGCTCAGTAAGTTCACGGCAAGCATCACTCAGTGTGCGCCCTTGGCTCTCAGCCATTTGTTGTGCTAGGCGTTTTGTTTCTTCATCAACACGAAATTGAATTCTAGTGTCCATGATGTATTCCTTTGCTGTTGTGTGTACAAATGTTAGCACTCGGACTTGAGATGGGCAACTAACGCCTATGAGCTCTTCTCCGGTCAATAGGCAATAGCATGTTTTGGCTGCGCCAGAAGCCAATGCTCTCGAGCAACAAAGATGTCTACTTCGTTCTGTCATTTCCGCCATTAWGTCATTACTTACGGCAAACACATAGAGAAGGTCTGTTACTGCGACTCACCGCTGCCTGCCGTGACAGGGCCATTAGACATTACTTCCCGTTCCCACGCAGGAGCGTGGAAACGAGTTAAATAACCTAGCAAAATCCCTATAACAAACGCCTCAATAAGGGGCTTGGACTTGATCCGTTTTACTGGACACGCATCGACGACCTGAGGAGGTCAGCATGCCAGCCTATAAAACGGGTAAAAAGACAGCGCAATATCCACCAGACTTCAAAGTGAAAGTGGTTGAATGGAGCGATTAGATGCATCGAATAATGAATGCGGTTTTAAAAGCCCTAAGGAATTAGAATGAATAGTATATTTTGTGAGAATTGTGGGCAAGTAACTGAGCATAAAGAAATCATAAAGCAAAAGCCTTCGAAATATGGGAAAAGTAAAAAAGAACAGTTTAAGGCTTTTCTCGACGGTTTCTTTGGTGGTGTTGCTAGCCCTATTGGTGCATCGTTGGACTTAATCGATCGATATGAAGTTTGTACAAGGTGCGGGCATAAAACCTTAAAAAATCAGGGTGACGAATTTCAATAGTAACATTTAGGTTTAAATCTATTTGGACAATTGAATTTCCTTTAGGAATCATGCGATTTGACCTTTTATAATGCTCGTTTCATTTTTAAGGAGGTATAATGCAAAAAATTTTTGAAAGTGACAGGTTAATATTGAGGCCGTTTTCTCTCAATGATGCGGAACGTGTCGCCGAACTGGTTGGGGAAAAGAAAATATCGGAAATGACCGCAAATATTCCCCATCCATATAGTATTTCTGATGCCGAAAATTGGATACGAACCCATGAGTCGTTGTTTTTAAGTGGCCAAGGTGTGGTTTATGCCATCACGTTAAAAACCACGTTGGAACTCATTGGGGCGGTGAGCTTTCCAAGATTGGAGGAGGGTACTGGCCTGCTTGGTTATTGGTTGGGTATACCTTACTGGGGAAAAGGTTATGCCACAGAGGCATCGCGTTGTTTAATAGATTCTGCTAAAAAACACTATGGATTGAAGCGCTTAAAAGTGACACATCTAGTTGGAAATTCGCGCTCAAGGTCTGTGATTAAAAAATTAGGTATCACATACATAGGTAGGGAATCGAATCGTATGCAAGGACAGGAAAGGGAAGTTTGTGTATATGCTTCTGAAGTGTGATTAATAACTATGAAGTGTATATTGT
>NZ_MUFL01000086.1:0-12544 GCF_001995355.1 Salinivibrio sp. PR919
GTCATATATTTGTCATTATGATGACGCAATCGATCGATGGTGTGGAATAATAGTGCCGCCATGAGGCAGCCCTTGAGCACTGTCGCATCAGCATTCCATTGAGTAGTAGGAGAGTAGGATTGATCACGGTAGATAAACATGAAGGCTTATCGGTTCGCGTTGCCATTCTGAACGAGGAAATCAGTGCACAAGAAGTCGATTTCTACTTGTTTGTCCCGGGAGAGCTGAAGTTTGGTAAACATGTTCTGAACGAGGATGAATTCTACCACCGCGTGCTGTCGAATAGCCGCACCTATTTTACCTCTCGCTACCACTTACCTTTGGTACACTCGCGTCTTGCCAGCCGAGAAAAATTACCCACTGAGCAATATCGAGTCAGCTTGAGTTTGTATGCGTATCAGTACGCGCTTTCATTAGAAAAAGCGACGCACGACTTTTTTGAGTCGGTCTCAGGATTGGAAGACGAAGAAGCACTCGAGCAATTGGAAGATACCATCGAAATGGCGGTGGAAATCTTACGCCGTTTGCGCCGTTACCAGCCGCAAGATACCAAGCTAGTAAAGTATTACAACAATATTGATAATTATCTGTCATGGCTGACCGAGCAACGGTTCTTGTCGCTTTTAGCGCATATGCCGCGCGGCTCGGTGTATAAAACTATCCGCCAAYAACTTGTGGAGCTTTGTGAAGCGGAAGAAGCTCATCGTTTGGTCAATCGCTACAATTCCGACAAAGCGATCAGCGATCCGACCCGCATGGTTAACAAAATGCGCTTGCTACGTCGTTTGATTGAATTTCCTGTCACCATTCGCCAAAAACCGGAAGCTTTGGGTAAGAACCTTAATAAACTCGCGAAAGCCTCGGCGACGGCGTTTGTGATGTTGTTTGTCACCACCGTGATTGTGCAGGCTCGGCAGTATTTGGGTGAAATTACCTTGTCGTTTGTCTTGGCGATGGCCGGGATCTATGCGTTGCGTGAAATTTTTAAAGATGATTTGCGTGATGCGCTGTGGCGATGGATTCGTAAAGGGCGGCCCAAATGGCGCAAGCGCTTTATCGATCCTACCTCGAATAGACAGATTGGTCGGCAGTTGGAATGGCTCGATTACATCGACTTTACTGCGCTGCCCGATGAAGTCAAAAAGCTGCGTCGTGGCAAGCTGCGTCAACAAGAAGAGGCCGTGGTGCGCCTAAAGGTCAAAACCCAGCTAGAGACTACCCGCTTTTTGTCTGGCTATGACACGACCCGAGATGTCTGGAAGCTCGATTTTCGTTCTTTCTCACGTTTAATGGATCGTGGAAGTCAGCGTTTGTATCGACTAAACGATGGACAGGTTTTAAAAGATTCGGTTGAAAAGCGCCACCAATTTAACTTGGTAAGCTGTCAAAAAATCAAAGACCAGCCTACGGTTTACCAGCGTTGGAAAATCACCGTAAACCGGTCGAAAGTCGTCGATATTGAAGAAATTCTCGATTAATTTTTCAGTGAAAACGTATTTTGCTTGCTAAGGTGGTCGATACAAAAGGCATAAAAATCAATAGCGTTAAGCGGCTTAGAAAAATAGTAGCCTTGGAATTCATCGACCCCCATTTGCTGTAAGTTGATCAATTGCTCCTGCGTTTCTACACCCTCTGCGACCACACGGATCCCAAGTTGATGCGACATATAACAAATGGTATCGACCAGTATTTGCTGCCGAGAAACGGTGGCCATATGCTCGATAAAGCTACGATCAATTTTCACTTTGTCAAAGCTCAAGTGATTCAGTACCGCCATCGATGACCAACCTGTGCCAAAATCATCCAAGGCAAGCCTGATGCCTATGTCTCGTAACTGATTCATTATTAGGCTGAATCTACCAATATCATCAATGGTCATGGTCTCGGTGATTTCAAACACCAACCGTTTACGTTGTTCAGGGTGATGGATAAAAATATTCACTACGTCTGAGAGCAACGCCTCACTAAAGAAAGAGTCAGATAAATTGACCGCCACATCGATATGCTGGTTGATGGTTTGCCATTCGGTATTCATCGCCGCATAAACTTGCCGTAGGATCCAAGTGCCAAGTCGCTGTCCAAGGCCAGCTTCTTCCGCTACATCGATTAATAACTGAGGGCGGATTGGTCCCAAGGTTGGATGTTGCCAGCGAATTAATGCTTCACAACCAAGTTTGTCGGGCTCAGACGATATAATTGGTTGATAGACAAGAGATAGCTCATCCTGGCTTTCATCAACAAGCAGTACATTTAAATCATCTTTTAATTGTCGGCGCTGACGGGCATCGGCCTCGAACTTAGGTTTGAAGACTACGATACTGTCTTTCGAGGGTAAAGCATCTTTAGCTTTGAGTAAGGCAAGATCAGCATTATTCAATAGCGTATTGGCAAAGACCTCCGGATCTTTACGAAGTGCCGTGTCAAGATCCGCACTTTTGGCGATCCCAAGCGCAACGGTGAGTTGGATATCCGGATAGATATCGTCGAGGGCGTTTCGCAACGTATCGCGAAGTGGTTGGGTGAAAAAGCTCAAATAATGGCCATCGACCGCGGCTAAAACGGCAAATCTGTTGCCGCTTAAACGCGCGCAAGTATAGCCATAAGGTGAGCAGATATTATTAAGCCTTTGCGCGAGTTTAGTGAGAGCATGATCACCCTGTTCATACCCCAGCAAGTCATTAATGTCTTTGAAACGGCGAATATCAATGACAAGTAAGGTGTGTATCGCTTTCTTGGTTGCGGCTTTTTGTAAGGCATCCAGTAAATAATTGCGATTTGGAAGTTGTGTGACGCTGTCCATCCATGCCATTTGCTGTTGCTTCAGGCTGTCCCGATACATACGCCAAGAGAAATACCCTAATAGGGTAAGGATAAGCCCGACGGCGAGATAGATATGTTTCAATTGGTTGGCGAGATACTCGCGTTGTTTGATAGCGGCAGGGCCTGTTAAATTATTGATCATCAAATCTCGCAGCGCAGGGAGTAGGGTGTCCATTTCGCTAAGCAATTGCTGTAAGCGTGTCGTCTGACCTTCTAGTACCGCTTGTTCATAACGTCTTATGATTTGAAATGCGCGTGTCACAAGAGGAGTGGCACTAAAGGCTTGTCTCAACTCCTCTGTCTCGCTGCTTCGTAAAAAGGTGTCGTAGCGACTCCAGAGAATGTCGTACTTTAAAATGAGTGCACTGCGGTCTTGACGTTGAGTGCGGAGATACAAGGCGAGTTCATGGCGAAACTCAAGGGTTTCTAATTCCATTTGGGCCAATGCCCATGCTGACAGCTGGGTACGCACTGCATGGCGAGAGTAGCTTTGATTGAACTGGTAAAGCGTCACAACCGCGAAGATGAGGATCGCAAACACAAAAACAATGAACCAAGTGACTGGGCGCTTAAGCATCATAAGCGTGTTACACCGCTACTCATCCATCACCTCCACACGGTTCGCTTGCCACACCATACGGCTATGTATTATTTCGTTATCCATTAAATTATTTTCCGATAACGGATAGATGACCCAGATTGGCCCTTTATCGCGAACACGCATCCACTGTCCGTTCTTTTTTATCGCAAATATGGGGTTATACCGCTCAATATCCTCAACCGTAATCTGGGCCCAATAATCATTTAGCGCATAAACTTTGAGTGTTTTGGGCGGAATATCGAGTTGAGCGAGTAGCTTTTGCGCTGATACGCCTAAAAACCGTTGTTGGCCATCGGTCCACGGAGTGGCTGTTTCAATGGTACGATCGGCCATCGCGACGAGTTGTTCACGTGTAAAAGCTTCTGTCCCTTTTTTACTGGTAATCGTGAGCATCGGGCTGGCAGTGACTGTGCGACTGACAGTCATTGCGATCACCCATCCAACTAGCAATATCAAGTGAAAGAGGTGGCTGTGCTTCGACCTTCTAGGTGTGGTGCAATGTGCCATGATATACGCCTTCTCAAGAGCTCCCTATTAAACGTAGCTGTACGCACTGGCTTACTCAAGTGTGGGCGTGGAGGGCGCATTCGGTAGGCTTAGCAAAGTAACTTGTTCTTATATGCTAGAAGATAATTCTATTTATCAGTCATTATAGTCATACAATATCATGTCAGTTTGTTTGTGAGTCGTCATAATGGCTAAAATAAAAACAATTATTAAACCAATATTCTTTTAATGGGTGAAAATATGAAACAACCCCACTTTTCTACGTTAGCTGTCCACGGTGGTGATCAAACGGACAAGGGGCACAATGCGGCTTTCCCGCCGATATACACCGCCAGTAGTTTTATTCAATCTGACCTTAGCCATCAGGCCGACTTTGGTTACTCGCGGGTTGCGAATCCAACCCGATCAGCTTACGAGAGTGCGTTGGCGGCGCTCGAGCAAGGTTGTTATGCGACGGCGACGGCCTCGGGGATGGCAGCGACAGCCTTGGCCTTAGAGCTACTGCCGGTAGGCGCGCACATTATTGCGATGCGCGGTGTGTATGGGGGGACGCATCGCTTGTTCGACAAACTCCGCGCCGCCAATAATGGACTCAGTGTCGATTATGTTGATCTCAATGATCTCAATGCCGTAGCAGCCGCGGTCAAGCCGAACACGGCGATGATCTGGGTTGAAACCCCAACCAACCCGTTATTGGAACTCGTCGATATTACCGCGATTTGCCAGTTTGCCCGCGAGCATGCGTTATTAACCTGTGTGGATAACACTTTTGCGACTGCGTGGAACCAAACGCCGTTGCGTTTAGGGGCAGATATTGTGATGTTGTCGACCAGCAAATACATTGGCGGGCATTCTGACATGATTGGCGGCGCGYTGGTTACCGCTGATGAAGCGTTGGCGAAAAAAATTGATTTTGCGAAAACCACGGTCGGCGCGATTGCCTCGCCATTTGATGCCTATCTCGCGTTACGCGGATTAAAAACGCTCGATCTGCGTATGCAGCGCCAATGCGATAATGCGCTAAAAGTTGCGACCGCGCTGGAAAACCACCCTGCCATTGAAGCGGTTTTCTATCCTGGCTTACCGTCACACCCGCAACATGCGCTTTGTCAGACGCAAATGCGCTCAGGGGGAGCAGTGGTTACCGTTCAGCTAAAAGGCACGCGAGTGGAAAGCGAGCGATTTTTAAGCCGCTTACGCTACTTTATCTTGGCTGAATCGCTCGGTGGTGTGGAGAGTATGATCAACCATTCAGCGTCCATGTCTCACGGTTCCATGAGTGAAGAGGCACGCGAGGCGATGGGGGTTTTCGATACCACCTTCCGGCTTTCAGTCGGCATTGAAGATAGCCGTGACTTAATTGAGGATCTTCTGCACGCACTCGATCAGGAGGCGTCATGACCGATTATGGCGTCTGGACGGTGGTGACGCCACTGGTCACTATTGTACTTGCTGTGGTCACGCGTCAGGTGATTCTGTCGCTACTAGCAGGGGCGATGGTGGGTTATACCGTGATTGCGAATTTCAATCCATTCGCAGGCGCGGCGAAGGCATTGGATAGTTATATTGGTGTGTTTGCCAGTGCGGGGAACACGCGCACCATTTTGTTTTGCTTTATGGTGGGCGGGTTAATACGTCTTATCCAAGTCACAGGCGGCACCCGGGCTGTGATTCATGCGCTCACTGAGCGTGCTCAATTGGTGAAAAATCCGGTTGCGGTGCAGTTGCTCGCGATAGTTACCACCATGCTGATTTTTATTGAGAGTTCGATTTCCATTATGTCAGCGGGGACGGTGAGTCGTGATTTAGCCGATCACTATCGCGTTTCTCGAGAGAAGCTCGCCTATGTGATCCAGTCATCCTGCGTTGCGACTTGCTCCAGCGTGATGATCAATGGTTGGGGCGCTGCGATGATGGCAATTATCGGCGTACAAGTCAGCAAAGGTTATGTTGAAGGCGAGCCCTTCACCATTCTATTGCACGCCATCCCATACAATCTAATGGCATGGCTCTCCTTGCTGGCGGTGCTGTTTTATGTGCTCACTGGGGCGAGTTGGGGGCCAATGGCGAAAGCGGACCAACGCGCGGCAGCCGGGCAAGTACTACGTGAAGGCGCCTTTCCGATTGCCGGCGATCATCAGCGCGATGATGAGCCGCTAGGCAAAGTGAGCTATTTTGTTCTGCCATTACTCAGCACCATTTTAATGGTGCCGGTGGGCCTGTTTATTACCGGTAATGGCGATATTGCCTCTGGATCGGGCTCAACCGCTGTCTTTTGGGCGGTGATGGCAGGGACTGCGGTTGCGATGGCTTTCTTTATCGGCACGCGTGTCTTATCGTTAGATACCTTTTTCCGCCACCTGTTAGCCGGATACGCAAATATGATGCCTCTCGGGGCAATTATGTCGCTGGCATTTTTAATGGGGGACTTATCGGCAGACTTACACACGGGACACTATATCACTCAGGTGATTGATGGCATTCTGCCAGCAGGATTATCAGCCGCTTTTGTCTTTGTGATTGCCGCTATTATGTCACTGGCGACCGGAACCTCGTGGGGCACGTTTGCAATCATGATCCCGATTGGTATTCAGATTGGCGCTGCGACAGGTATTGACCCGCACTTAATGATTGGCGCATCGATATCTGGGGCCATTTTTGGCGATATGACCTCACCAATCAGTGATACTGGCATTGTCGCGTCGATGGCAACGGGTAACGATCACGTCGATCATATCCGTACGCAATTCCCTTATGTCTTTGCGGTAGGGGTGGTGACCGCGGTCTTGTTTGCGATATTGGGAAGTGCTTAAACGCAGGCTCGGTTGAAAAAATAAACTGTCCTTGCGAGTCAGCAAGGACAGTCTGTTAATGCCCAAGTCCATGGAGTCAGTCTTTGCGGGCAAAAGGGGCAAGCGAAGGTTGATCTCGTTGTCTAATAAAATGTAGACGCCGAGTCTTTTATTGTCTAACTAAGCATTCAATCAGCTTGTGTAATAGGAGTCGTGGCTTGATTGAGATATGCAATAATGTCGTCTGACTCATACATCCATTGCACCTCGTCGCCCTGTTGAATACGTAAACAGGGAACTTTAATCTTTCCGCCTCCCTGTTCCAGCTCACGTCGGGCGGTCATATCGCGTTTGGCGTCTTTTGCCGCCAGCGGCAGTCCGAGCTTTCGGCTTGCTTGGCGAACTTTGACGCAAAATGGACATGCTTGAAATTGGTATAAGGTCACTTGCTTTGAAAACGCGACCATGGCTTGGTGCTGATCCGCGTTCAGCTTTGGTGGCTTAGGCTTAGTGAGCGCTTCAACAACGAGAATGATCCGGCCAAGGATCCAACGAATAACACCCATTTTCACTCCCTGTGTGTATCAAAGTGCAGAGTTTAACACGACAGCGCACGTGACCCTATATCAGGGTTTGTTTCTAAATGGTGACAATGTGTTTCTGGTGTGAAACACGGTTACGTTGTATGGCGCCTTTTGGCTGGTAAACTAACCGTCCTGCAACCTCACGATAATAAGCAAACGATTACAGGTACCCTATGACACTGCAAGCCATTGACTTTCAAGCGCCCAATGCGGAGCAAGCCTTTGTTGAATCCTTACGTGAAACGGGATTTGGCGTGCTTAAAAACCACCCACTACAGCAGCAGCTCGTGGCTGATATTTACAACCAATGGGAAGGTTTTTTTAACACCGAGGAAAAACATACATTTACCTTTAAGCCCGATACCCAAGATGGGTTTTTCCCCTCTAAAATTGCGGAAACGGCGAAAGGCCACACCAAGCGCGATTTAAAGGAATTTTTTCATTACTACCCTTGGGGGCAGTGTCCTTCAGCCCTCCGTGATAATCTGCAATCTTACTATCAACAAGCGACTAGCTTGGCTGAGACCTTGCTGTCATGGGTGGAGCGTCAGTCACCGGACAGCGTCAGTGAGCACTACTCACAATCACTTTCTAGCATGATTGCAGGGAGTGAGCAGACATTGTTACGCGTATTACATTACCCGCCGTTAAAAGGCGATGAAGAGCTAGGTGCTATCCGTGCCGCGGCCCATGAAGATATTAATCTGTTGACCATCCTGCCTGCAGCGAATGAGCCGGGCTTGCAAGTGAAAGCGAAAGACGGGCGTTGGCTAGATGTGCCGTGTGACTTCGGTAACTTAATCGTCAATATTGGCGATATGCTACAAGAAGCATCGGGTGGCTACTTCCCCTCAACCACCCATCGCGTGATTAATCCTGAAGGCGCAGATAAAACCAAAGCACGGATCTCGTTACCGCTGTTTTTGCATCCGAAACCGGATGTGGTGCTGTCTTCTCGCTATACGGCGAAAAGTTATTTGACTGAGCGTTTACGTGAATTAGGCGTTCTGTAAGCGAAAAGAAAAGCCGAGGTGATATGTCCCTCGGCTTTTTATTTAGACCCGTTTCGTGTATTGCAAGTTAGGCGTCATCCCCCAAGGCTTCTTCGATGCGCGCGGCAGCCTCCTCACTGACCCATTGATGCCAAAGGTCGCGATAGCGGCGTAAGAACTCATCGGCGGCGATCTCGCCATCAGCTTGATAATCATCCATCCATGCGAGCATGTCACTCATGACGCTATTATCGTATTCACGTTGCTGAACGTAGCGAAAGGCGATCGGCGATTGTTCCGCAAATGACGCTGTGGTGAGTGTATGCACGGGAGAGGTGGGAAACGCAGTGACTTTTGGAGTCTGGCATTCCGCTTGAGTGATGCAGCTTTTATAGTGCTCAAGATCAACGTCTGCGCCAAGGTCCACTTCGACCATTTCATATTTGCCCATCACTGGCGTCGGTGCCCAGTAATAACCAAACCACGCATCACGACGATCATTGGCACGAGCAATGGTTCCAGCCAGACCAGCGGCGGAGCCGGGATCGATCATCTCAAAACCGGCTTCACCCAGTTGAAGTGCGTCAAAAAGGTGCTTAGCGGAAATTTGGCACGTCCATCCGGCGGGGCAGCCCATAAACGCCGCTTTGTCGGGGTCTTCGGGGTGTGGAAATAATTCTGGATGTGACTTAATACCGTCGATAGTAGCAAGCTCTGGATGTTGGTCCACCATGTATTTTGGCACCCAAAAGCCTTCGTTCCCGCCTTGGCTAAATGCATTGCCGGCGTATCTGAGCCGCCCATCAGCCACACCTTTATCGAGCATTGCTTTATGCGAGTTGGTCCAGAACTCAGGCGCAATATCCGGCTCACCCTTTTCTGTCATCGATACGCCTGTTGGCATGGTGTCACCGGGGACCAAACGAACGTCGCAGCCATAGCCGTTAGCAAGGATAAATTGGTCAACATGTGCCATTAGGGTGGCTGAATTCCAATTCATATCCGCAATGGTGACATCGCCGCAGGCTGGCTCATCGGCATAGGCGTTTGGCGTCAAGATAAATAATGGAGAAAGTAGGAGCGCACAGAGTCGGGGTCGCATAGATCGTCCTTGAAAGTCGCTAGTGTTAAGTCAAAACCAAAACGTACCATGCGTCTGATACAAGGTCTATACTCGATGAAGCGCAAGGTGCTGAATCACAATTTAAAAACATATTTTTTGATCTTTAGGCTAACAACGCTCGTTATAATCACTATCGGTACGCCTTCGTACAAGCTGCTGAGCGCGTTGCCGTTGCACCTTGGTTTTGATGACTGTCTAGGAATTGCACATGCCTCGCCAAGATCAACTTAATGCCATTGAACAACAAGATGATTTAATCGCCCTGTCTGGATCTCAAGCGGCTTTAAAGCTAGGAAGCGCAGCCTTAGTGCGTATGCATGTGCACACGCCGATGAAAGGGTTATTTCGCTTTAATGCCATTATGCTTGGTACAGACGGCAAACGTTATTGCTACACCCAAATCCCGTCTCTATCTGCGCAGCAAAAAGGGCAATATTTAAACCCAGGCTTTCAAGTGCGATTGCATGGTGTGGCCGCGGATGGGTCGCTAGTCCGATTCAGTGGCAAGGTGCAAGGCGTGCTCGAGAGCCACTGCAGTATTGTGTGCATTGAGCTGCTCCGTGAGGGCGCGACAGCCACGCCGTTGCGACAAGACAAGCGCTTTCCAGTGGCACTATCAGCGACGCTTGCCACAGAGGGAATGAGCAAGATTGAGGTGGAGGTACGCGATTTGTCGGTTGGCGGATGTTTATTCGCTTACCGTTCAATGGGCGCCAAATTAGCACCAGAAAAAAAAGCGGCGCTAAACCTTGACCATATCGCCCCGAATCAAGATCTTACGCTTAATGGTTCGATACTCTCACATCGATTACTCAGCGATGATTACTTGTGTGGCTTTCAGTTTGACGATCGTAGCAAGGCACGCAGTACGTGGTTAATCACCAATCTTGCCTTCGATGGCACCTATTACCGATTAGCTGTGTCCGATAATAAAGGTGAGACGGCTCTGAATTAGTCGTCATCTTTTTACAYGCGCGGGGTGATTTTCAGTAAGCTCCCGTTTCGTTTATCTGTGAGAAGTAGAATGCTGCCATCACTGGCTTGAATCACGTCACGGATACGCCCGAACTGACCATCAAATAGCCGCTCTTCGCTCACTACGGTACCGTCTTCGAGGGTTAGGCGCACCAACAGACCAAATTTTAATGATCCAAGTAGTAGGTTGCCTTGCCACATCGGGAAGCGATCACTGTTCACCATGATCATGCCTGATGGTGCAATTGACGGATCCCAATAATAGACAGGTTGCTGCATACCTTCTTTCGCGGTGCCTTCACCAATTTGTGTGCCCAATCCGTAATTTACCCCATAAGTGATGATAGGCCAGCCATAGTTAACCCCTTTTTCGATGATATTGAGTTCATCGCCACCTTGAGGGCCGTGTTCATGCGCCCAGACAGTGCTGCCATTATTATCGAGTGTGATACCTTGCACATTGCGATGACCGTAACTAAAAATCTCGGGCTTTTTTGCATCATGAGCAGAGAACGGATTGTCGACCGGCAAACTGCCATCAAGGTTTAAACGCACTAAACTCCCCAAATGATCGGTAATAAACTGGGCGCGGTCACGGTGGCCGCGGTCGCCCAGCGTGATGTAAAGGTGCTCTTGGGTCACCAATAGGCGACTGCCAAAGTGACGGGTTCCGCCGCGTTTGGGCAATGCAGTAAAAATGACCTTGCTATTGATGAGAACATCTTGTGACAGCGTTGCTTTGAGCACTTCTGTTCCCGCTTGACCGCGTTCATCTTCTGCAGCATAAGAAAGGTATAGGGTGCCGGTCGCGGGGAAATCCGGCGCTAACGCAATATCAAATAGCCCTCCTTGTCCCTGCTGATAGACGCCTTTGGGTACTCCTAATATGTTCACCGTTAGCCCATTAGGCGTTAGGCGTTTTAAAGTGCCGTTCCGTTCGGTGATCAGGATATCGCCATTAGGTAGCTCGGCCATCCCCCATGGGTGGTCGAAGCCGCTTTTCACTTCCTCAACATTCACAGTGACTGTTTCAGTCTCGACAGTCACCCCGTGCGCGCTCAATGGGGCGCACAATACGAACATCAACAAAAAAATCGACGATATCCGGTGCATGACGACCTCCTTGATCAGTGGACGCTGAGTTTACGATAGAGGCGATCTTTAAGGTGTGCACGTTGCTTTTTCATCGCGGTAAAAATGTCGTCGCTGGTTGGGATCTGCTTCATTTCCAGACCACGAATATGATGATCGAGCTGATGATAACGTTTGGCATCAAGTTGGAAGTCAGGATCGTTCGCCTTCAAATCATGAATGCGTTCACGGTACTCTGGGAACTCAAAGATAAGCGCATGATTTTCGCCTTGCATAAACACCTCCTTCTCACCTTGTGATGCTATTAAGGCTAGGCGTGCTTTGCCGATCTCTCCAGTTTCAGTCTGCTTGATTCGGGTCGAGTGGCGGGATGCTGGGCTCGACGGCTTTCGCTGCTTTTTTATCGGGGAAATGGATGGTTTTGCCGTCAGCTGTCAATAAGCTGATGGTATGTGGCGAACCGTCCGGTTGTAAGGTGACCAGTCCGACAGCACTGGCGTTCACTAAGCGCTTAGGGCCTGCGGTGTCGGGATCACGCCTATCAATCCGCATGCGCTTTCGCTTGGTGAGCCAATTAAATGGTGAGCGAGGACTGAACAAAATACGATCGCACCATTCACAAATACTCAGCAGCGGCTCTGGGAAATTGTTTTTAAAGCCGCTCGCGGTAATTTGCCATAAGCGCGGGCTATTGGTACGAAAACGAATACGAATGTCGTAGGCAAATGAATAGTGCACATCACCCGATAGGATCACGTAGTTGGTTGGCGTACGCTGGTGGCGGAAAATACTCAGTAAGGTATTGGCACTGCCCGGATGAGCCATCCAGTTCTCAGCATCGACAATGGTGGGCTTGCCGAGCCAAATTGCGATACGTTGTAATACTTCAATAAACTTTACCCCGAACATGGGTGCGGCCGAGACAATGACCGCACTGTCATGCTTGAGTAGGTCATGCTGAAAATCCATCAGAGCTTCCCAGTCCATCAAGCCGGATGGGCGGTTCATGCTGGACTCCGAGCGCCACCGACGAGTTCGAGTATCGAGTACCACTACAC
>NZ_MUFL01000087.1:0-12303 GCF_001995355.1 Salinivibrio sp. PR919
CCAGTGCACATCTGCGCTTTCAGCTCGCACCTGCTGCCATGCACTACCCGCCCCAAGGCACCCACGGATTTGACGAGGCGGTCTATCACAATTTATCCGGTCATCAGCGTCGCAAGTTGGCAGATAGCGAGTCTGCACGACTCTCACTCAACCCGACGACCTTGTACGAAAATCTCACCACCGCGCACTGCCAAGACAAAATGCGTGTGAGCGCATAACCACCAAGATCGCAAGTCGATCCCAACGATAAATAGCGATCCTTTTCCAAAATGTGATCCTCTATATATTCCGAGCAATCGATCCCCAATTTACCCACTTGTTTTGAACATTTTTTGCGCACCCCGCGTATTTCTGTACCAGTATTAACTTCCCACGCTTGAACAAGCTGGGGGTAAGTTGTCACTTTCTCGTGAATGAAATTCGTAACATATTGTAGAGACAGTGATTTTTCGTAAAGGGTTGATGTGATTGAGGAAATGACCATGAAGATAGATAACGCGGTGGTCGTCATCACAGCAGGCGGCTCGCCATCCGGGCGTGCCATGGCTGAACATTTTTGCTCATTAGGCGCCGATGTCGTACTGCTTGATACCGAGTGGCCGACACTCCGCCTAAGCGCCGATCAGTGCCGAGATTATCCCGGCCGGATCCAGCCGATCTGTTTAGCCGATTATCAGCCTCAATCCATCAATGATGCCTTTGCTCAAATCGTCACACTGTTTGGTGGTATTGATGTACTCATCAATCATTGGCAAGGCGACATACTGCCTAGCCTTTTGGATAATGGAAACTTGGTTGATATACCACAAACGGTCGCCGATTCCACCTCACACTATTACGTCGTCGTGCAACGCGCCGCCGTTTGTATGCAACAGCGTGGGCGCCCCGGTGTGATTATTAATGTCGCTGGCCATCATTTAACCCCAGATACGGTCGCCAGTGCCATGATTGGTGGTCTCACTCAGCGGTGGGCTAAAGAATTATCTGGGCTCAAAATTCGCGTTGGCGGTATTGTTCCTCGCGGACGTACGATGAATCGCRCAAGCGGAGGAATGGATGACGAGCTGATTCGTAATGCGGAATATATCGTCTCCAACGATTCTTTTAACGGCCGATTGTTAGAGGCAAGTGGGTAGAAAGAGCAAACGCCCCGATACGAGTATGCAGCAGTCCTTTCCGTATTCCGTAAGCAAAGCGCTCTGTATTCTAGTGCCATCGTCGCCACGGATAAAATCAAAAAGACCCGCCGGAGCGGGTCTTTGTCGTTAAGCGGTGACCTAGGTTAAATTAGGCTTTTGCTTTCGCACCTTTTTTGTCTGCACCCGCTTTAGTTGGCGCGGCCGCTGGTTGGTCATCTTTTTTCTTGATAACCGTGGTGCCTTCGAAGGTTTCACCTTCAACATATGGCTTACCATAGTAAGAGGCCAACAGTACTTCTTTCAGCTCTTTGATCAGTGGGTAGCGTGGGTTCGCACCAGTACATTGGTCATCGAACGCTTCTTCCGCAAGCTCATCAAGTTTGGCAATGAAGTCAGCTTCTGGGACACCGGCCGCTTGGATAGACGCAGGGATATCCAGTTTCAACTTCATTTCTTCCAACCAAGCGAGGAGACGCTCAATCTTCTGTGCTGTGCGGTCACCGGCTTGAGACAGACCTAAGTGATCCGCAACTTCTGCATAACGACGACGTGCTTGTGGGCGGTCGTACTGTGAGAATGCAGTTTGTTTGGTTGGGTTGTCGTTGGCGTTGAAACGAACCACGTTTGAAATCAGCAGTGCGTTAGCAAGGCCGTGTGGTAAGTGGAACTCAGCACCGATTTTGTGCGCCATTGAGTGACACACACCCAAGAAGGCGTTAGCAAACGCGATACCGGCAATGGTCGCACCATTGTGCACTTTTTCGCGTGCAATTGGGTCATTCGCACCGTGCGCATAGCTCGCTGGTAGATACTCATTCAGCAGTTTCAGTGCTTGTAGCGCTTGACCGTCAGAGTATTCGCTTGCCAGTACTGACACATAAGCTTCCAAAGCGTGCGTAATCGCATCATAACCACCAAAGGCAGTCAGAGACTTCGGCATGTTCATTACCAAGTTGGCATCAACAATCGCCATCTGTGGTGTCAGCTCGTAATCAGCCAGTGGGTATTTGGCACCGGTTTCGTCGTCAGTTACAACCGCAAACGGCGTTACTTCTGAGCCTGTACCTGATGTGGTCGTTACACAAACCAGTTCCGCTTTTTTACCCATTTTCGGGAACTTGTAAATACGTTTACGGATATCCATAAAGCGCATTGCTAGCTCTTCGAACGCAGTTTCAGGGTGCTCGTACATAACCCACATGATTTTCGCTGCATCCATTGGTGAACCACCACCTAGGGCAATGATCACGTCTGGCTGGAAGCTCTTCATCGCGTCGGCACCTTTGCGTACCACGCTCAAGGTAGGATCGGCTTCCACTTCAAAGAAGGTGGTCACATCCATGCCCTGTGCTTTGAGCATTTTTTCGATATCGTCAGAGTAACCGTTGTTGAACAAGAAGCGGTCAGTCACGATCATCGCACGTTTCTTGTCTTCCAAATCACTCAGCGCGATTGGCAAGCTGCCGCGACGGAAGTAGATAGATTTTGGTAGTTTGTGCCACAGCATATTCTCAGCTCGCTTCGCAACAGTTTTCTTGTTCATCAGGTGTTTAGGCCCAACGTTTTCAGAAATCGAGTTACCGCCCCAAGAGCCACAACCCAGTGTGAGTGATGGTGCAACGTTGAAGTTGTACAGGTCACCGATACCACCGTGAGTGGTTGGGATGTTCACCAGAATACGCGCTGTTTTCAGGCGGTCGCCGAAGTACTTGATACGATCTTGATTAACGTCTTGGTTGGTGTAAAGGCCAGAGGTATGACCGATACCGCCCATTTCTACCATTTTGCATGCCATATCCACGGCGTGCTCGAAGCTTTTCGCACGGAACATACCCAAGGTTGGCGAGAGTTTCTCGTGAGCGAATTCTTCTTCGATGCTGATTTCGAGACCTTCGCCGATCAGTACCTTGGTATCAGACGGTACGCTCACACCGGCCATATCGGCAATCTTAGTGGCGGGCTGGCCAACGATGTCTGCGTTAAGGTTACCGTTAATCAGGATAACTTTACGCACTTTGTCTGCTTCGGCTTTGCTCAGGACATAGGCTTTGTGAGAAGCAAAACGTTCTTTCACTTCGTCGTACACTTCGTCCATCACGATAACCGCTTGCTCTGATGCACAGACCACACCGTTATCGAAGGTTTTTGACATCAACACAGATGCAACCGCACGTTTGATATCCGCTGTTTCGTCAATCACGACCGGCACGTTACCTGCACCAACACCAATCGCAGGTTTACCTGATGAGTAAGCCGCTTTAACCATGCCTGGACCACCGGTCGCAAGGATCAGGTTGATGTCATCATGCTTCATCAATGCGTTAGAAAGCTCAACTGAAGGTTGGTCAATCCAGCCGATAATGTCTTTCGGTGCGCCTGCTGCAACCGCTGCTTCCAGCACAAGTTTAGCCGCATCATTGGTTGAGTTTTTCGCACGTGGGTGTGGCGAGAAGATAATACCGTTACGGGTTTTCAAAGAAATCAGTGATTTGAAAATCGCAGTAGAGGTCGGGTTGGTGGTTGGAACGATACCACAGATAAGACCTACAGGCTCAGCGATAGTGATGGTGCCGAACTCGTCATTCTCTTCTAGAATGCCGCAGGTTTTCTCATCTTTGTATTTGTTATAGATAAACTCAGACGCAAAGTGGTTTTTGATTACCTTGTCTTCCAAGATACCCATGCCTGACTCTTCAACAGCTTGTTTGGCCAGAGGGATACGCGCATTGTTCGCGGCAAGCGAGGCTGCACGGAAGATTTTGTCAACTTGCTCCTGTGAGTAGGTGGCAAATTCTTTTTGTGCCTTTTTGACACGCTCAACCATGGCGTTGAGTTCAGCAATATTAGTGACAGGCATAGTCATCTCCTGGTTCATATTTGAAAATCATTTAGTAATTGCTTGCCGCAGCGTTGTTGCGGACTAACCGATGTTTCTGACAGTTAGCGACGCGGTTTGGTGCGTGGCATTTAGTAAATAACTTTCAAAACTGAGTATAAATTTTCACAGCATCAACAACTTGATCTCGATCATTTGTTATCAAATCAATATCAATAATTTCTGCGTTTAATCCCCATTGTTACTGGGTTTATTATTTTTGTAGCACACTGAGTATGTGTCTAATTTTTTCACCAATGCAACATCTAATTTACATTACACCTCAGTGCCAAAGGCGGGTGTTGTATGAAATTTTCAACAAATAGCCGCTAAAGTTGTTATTTATGTCCACGTCACTCGACCCTCAGTATAGTTTGCTGAGAGAAAGTTGCGTGACAGAGATCGCTAACCTGTAGCACATCAAAAAATCCGTTTAAAAAAACGCAATCAGTAAATGCATAAAATGCAAGCTCACGCGGTTGGTTTTTGGGCTGAGCTCGCTATACTGACGCAACCATTAACCCGAGAGAAACTGGACTTCCTCACCGCATCACGAGAGTCGCCATGGCAGCCTTCGACCCCATGATCTTCGTACAGTTTTTTGTCGGGCTTTTTGCCGCTGTTAACCCCATTGGTATCATGCCCGTTTTTGTCACCTTGACCGCCCATCTCGATGAACAAGAACGCAATCGCACCGCGTATACTGCCGCGATCGCCGTCGCTGTCATCTTGATTGTTTCGTTGCTGGCCGGACAAATGTTGTTGGATTTGTTCAGCATCTCGCTGGACTCGTTCCGCGTGGCGGGAGGCATGCTATTACTGAGTATTGCTTTTACCATGATGAACGGGAAGCTCGGCGAAGGTAAGCAAAACAAGCAAGAGCAGTCTGAGTCGATCAGTCGGGAACAAGTCGGTGTAGTGCCGCTGGCGATGCCTTTGCTGGCTGGCCCGGGCGCGATCAGCTCCACCATTGTTTACGGCTCTCAATACCCAGATACGTGGAGCACGCTGACACTGATTGCCACCTTAGTGATCTTTGCCGCCGGCATTTGGGGACTGTTCCGTGTTGGCCCTGCGGTAGTGCGCTTTCTCGGCCAAACGGGTATCAACGTCATTACTCGGATCATGGGCCTTATTCTAGGCTCGTTAGGCATTGAGTTTATTGCCTCAGGAATGCGGGCGTTGTTCCCCGGACTGAGCTAAATGTAATCCGAGCCACAGTTACGTATAACCGGCACGCAGCAAAGGTTGCAGTGCCGGTTTTTTTTCGGCCCAATATCACGGTCATTCATAGCAAGGACCTCTTATGGCCGACGCGCAAAACCGAGTACAACGCTATTTATATACCACCATTTTTGGCACTGACACGCCGCATGGAAAAGCATTTGATATCGCGTTGATCGTGCTGATCCTCGCCTCGATGGTGGTACTGATGCTGGAGTCGATTGCTAGCTTTCACGCTAAGTGGTCCAACTGGTTGTATTGGATTGAGTGGGGCTTTACCGGCATCTTTACCATTGAGTACATACTGCGCCTATACTGCTCTCCTCGTCCTTCTGCTTACGCGCGTAGCTTTTATGGTGTCGTCGATTTACTTGCAATTTTGCCGACCTATATCGCGATTTTTGTTCCCGGCACCACCTATTTAATGGTCGTACGCCTGCTAAGGGTTTTACGTATCTTTCGGGTTCTGAGGTTGATGCGCTTTTTGGAAGACTCCAACATCTTACTCCGTTCGATGATGCTATCGTCGCGCAAGGTGATGATTTTCTTTTTCTCCGTGGCAATTCTAGTCACCGTGTTCGGCGCACTCATGTATGTGATTGAAGGACCAGAAAACGGCTTTACCAGTATTCCCTATGCCATCTACTGGGCGATCGTCACCCTCACCACGGTCGGCTATGGTGATATAGTGCCGCAAACAGATGTAGGTAAGGCCTTGGCGTCATTCACCATGTTGATGGGCTACTCGATCATTGCCGTGCCTACCGGGATCATTACCGCTGAGATTGGCCAGCAGATGTCACTGCATCGCAACTTAGTAAAGTGTCCGAATTGTTCAAAAAGCGGCCATGAGTCCGATGCGTCATTTTGTAAGCATTGCGGTAGTGAGCTGCCGGAAGCCGACAAACGCGTGGTGACACCCGGACTGTAACAGCTGCTTTGATTTGAATAGCACCGCCACTATCGCGAGTAACACATGAGCGCCAATAAAAGCATGAGATTCGGATAAGAAAAAACGGAGCTTTGGGGCTCCGTTTTTTGGGTGAGTCGTTCGAGGGCGGTATGCTTTGGCTTACTTACGACGCCAAGTGGTGCCTTGAGGACCGTCTTCTAGCACAATGCCCATCTCGGTGAGCGCATCGCGTGCCGCATCGGCAGCCGCAAAGTCTTTGGCTTTACGGGCGTCATTGCGTGTTTGAATGAGGGCTTCAATCTTTGCCACTTCATCGTCCGCGCCCGCATCGCCTTGTAAGAAGCTATCGGCATCTTGCTCAAGCAAACCAAGAACCGACGCCAATTTACGCATTTGCGCACCCAGTGCGGATGCCGCTGCCATATCATCGCCGCGTAAGCGGTTGATCTCACGCGCCATATCGAAGAGCACCGAGTAGGCTTCTGGCGTGTTGAAATCATCGTCCATCGCCGCTTCAAAGCGTGCCACGTACTCATCGCCACCGGCTGGCGTTGCCTCGTCGAGCCCTCGCAATGCAGTGTACAGACGCTCGAGCGCTGAACGGGCTTGATTGAGGTTTTCATCGCTGTAATTGAGCTGGCTACGATAGTGACCAGACAGCAAGAAGTAGCGCACGGTTTCAGCATCGTAGTGCGCCAACACGTCGCGGATAGTAAAGAAGTTCCCCAAAGATTTGGACATCTTTTCACGGTCAACCATCACCATGCCGCTATGCATCCACGTATTCACATACTGGGTGTTGTGTGCGCAGCAAGACTGTGCAATTTCATTCTCGTGGTGAGGGAACTGCAAGTCAGAGCCGCCGCCGTGAATATCAAAGTGATCACCTAAAATCGCGGAGTTCATCGCCGAACATTCGATGTGCCAGCCCGGACGACCGGCCCCCCATGGCGACTCCCAAGTTGGTTCGCCCGGCTTAGACATTTTCCATAACACAAAATCGAGAGGGCTACGCTTCGCCGCTTCCACATCAACACGGGCACCGGCCTGCAGTTGTTCAAGATCTTGCTTGGATAGCTTGCCGTAATCGTCAAATTTCGCGACTTCAAACATCACATCGCCATTGTCTGCAACGTAAGCAAAGCCTCGCTCAATCAACTTTTCGACTAGCGAGATAATTTCATCAATGTAGTCGGTGGCGCGCGGTTCGATATCGGGACGTGCCATGTTGAGCGCATCAAAGTCTTGATGCATTTCACTGATCAAACGTTCAGTCAGTGACTCACAGCTTTCGCCGTTTTCCGCCGCACGTTTGATAATTTTATCGTCGATGTCGGTAATATTGCGGACAAACGTTAAGTCATAACCACGATGGCGCAAATAACGTGAGATCATGTCAAACGCCACGAAAGTACGCCCATGACCGATATGACAAAGATCGTAAATGGTCACCCCACAGACATACATGCCGATTTTTCCCGGCGTGATGGGTTGAAAGATCTCTTTCTCTCGCGTCAATGAGTTGTATATCTTTAACGTGTTAGTTGGCGTCGACATAGTGGTTTTGGTTACTCGTTACGATAGTGACAAAATTAGAATGAATGGACTATTACACCTTTTATACCTGCTTGACGCAAGCGCGACAGACACGCAACAGGCTGTCTTGCCCGAATTGTTGTCTACGATCTCACTCACATCTCGTTACTAAAAACTGTCATGAGTGGTTGAGCTGATGGATAAGATCGCTTAGCTTTTTGTAAAGAATCTTTACCGATAAATAAACCACGGTATTTTCATGACACGATCAACGAAGCAACGCCAAGTCGCCCAGCCGCCAGCCACCTCGTCTTCAGCTGAGTTCGGTTCGCCCGATAAAGTCGATGTAATTTTGTCTCAGTGGCATCAAGAACGCCCTGATATCGACCCCTCTCCGATGGCCATTACCGGGCGGTTGGCGCGCGTGGTAGGGCATATCAATCCGCGCCTTCAGCAGGTGTTCAATCAATTCAACTTAAACCCGGGGGAGTTTGACGTCCTCGCAACGCTGCGCCGTTCAGGCAAACCGCACACGCTTACCCCCAACCAACTGCTGCAATCGCTGATGCTCACCTCAGGTGCAATGACCAATCGAATTGATCGCCTTGAGCAGAAAGGGTTGGTTGCACGCAGTCCAGATCCCAATGATCGCCGTGGTGTTTATGTTTCATTGACCGACGCTGGACTGCAATTGATTGATGATGCAGTGGTGGCGCACACCGATAACTTACACAAAATATTGAGCCCGTTGAGTCAAGCACAACAAGACCAATTGTCCGGCCTTTTGAAGACCTTGCTGCATCATTTTGAACCAGAGAATATGGATTAATTCGGCTTGTATCACGGATCGAGCTTGATCAGAGACGTTGTTAGGCTAAAATCTTGGCTCCTTATAGCCAAGCCAATGACAGGATTACATCATGGTGACTCTTCATACCACGTTCGGTGACATCAAATTACGCATGTTTGCGGACGAAGCACCGGCTACGGTCGAGAACTTTTTACAATACTGCCGTGACGGCTTTTACAACGGAACCCTGTTCCACCGCGTGATTGACGGCTTTATGGTCCAAGGCGGTGGCATGGCCTCTGGCATGGAAGAAAAGCCAACCCGCGCACCGATTAAAAACGAAGCGGATAACGGCTTAAGCAACCGCACAGGTATGGTTGCGATGGCGCGCACCATGGAGCCGCACTCAGCAAGCTCGCAGTTTTTCATCAACGTTAATGACAACCTGTTCCTCGATCACAAAGCTAAAACGCCAGATGGCTGGGGCTACTGTGTATTCGCAGAAGTGGTTGATGGCATGGACGTCGTGAACAAGATTAAAGGCGTTGCCACCGGTAACTGGGGTTATGTCCACCAAGACGTGCCGGTTGAAGAAGTCTTGATCGATAGCGTGACTATCGAAGACTAAGCCGCACTCGTCAACAAGGGTAGCTCAGGCTACCCTTTCTTTTATTACCATCATAAAGCCAACGCATGCCACATACCCTCTTTATTGCCGACCTCCATTTAAGCCCAACGCGGCCCGATATTACCGACTGCTTTGAACGTTTTATGCAGCAGGAAGTGATACACGCCGACGCGCTCTATGTACTCGGGGACTTATTCGAAGCATGGATTGGTGATGATGATAACAGCCCGTTTCACCAACAAATTAAAGCGGCGTTTTCTGCGGTGACGGAGCGCGGCGTGCCGGTATATTTTATTCATGGCAATCGCGATTTTTTGATTGGTCAACGCTTTGCTATGGAAACCGGCGTAACCCTGTTAAACGAGCTCGAGTGCATCGATTTATATGGCACCCCTACCCTGATCTTACACGGGGATACCTTGTGTTTAGAGGATGTTGACTATCAAGCGTTTCGCCGCAAAGTCCACCAGCCTTGGTTGCAGCGACTCTTTTTGTGCTTGCCGCTAACATGGCGCCGTAAGATTGCGGCCAAAATGCGCGCAGGCAGTGCCAATGCCAACCAGCAAAAGTCATCCACCATCATGGATGTGACGCCACAAGAAGTGCAGCGCCAGTTGGATAAAGCGGGAGTCACTAACATGATTCACGGCCATACTCACCGCCCTCATATTCATCAGTGGCACCAACATGGCACCGCGTACCAACGGATTGTGTTAGGCGACTGGTATGATCACGGTTCTGTCTTGATGTGTAGTGCCCAAGGGTGTGACTTACAAACCCGCAACTTTATCCATCGTTAAGCCATTCAGCCTATTGTTAAGAGAAAGCTATGCAAACTGACTTATGCCCTTGTTGCAGCCATAAAACCTATCAAGACTGTTGCGCGCCAATTCATCAAAACCCTGCCAATGCTATCCATCCGGAGCAATTGATGCGTGCACGTTACAGCGCACACCCCAAAGGCTTGGTGGATTTTATTGTTGAGACCTACCACAGTGAATGCGGCGCCGAATCGTTTCGTGAAGATATTGCAACCATGACTCAACATCAGTGGCAATCTCTCGAAGTACTCGATAGCGAGGTGCTGCAGCAAGGTGAACTTGGCTTTGTGACATTCAAAGCGCACTTTATTGCCGACGGTGATCCTCAGTGTCTGTACGAGCGCTCTCGTTTTGTCAAAGAAACGATCGATGGACAGCTTCAGTGGCGATATATCGATGGTGTCTTCCCCGGCCATGTCAAAGCGGGACGCAATGACCCCTGCCCGTGTGGCAGCGGACGCAAATTTAAAAAGTGTTGTGGCTAACTCACCCTAAGTTGCTCAAAAAACAATCAAGTTTTGCGTTCTCTGGTCGATACTTTAGTTAAGACGCTAGGAGGACGCACTATGAATTGGCTTGGCAACCTAAGTCCTGTGTACCGAAAGCCCTCTTCACCACCCACCAAAGTTTGGGCGATTAAGAAACAGGCCAGCATTGAAGAGCGCAAACAACGCCGCTTGGATGACCCATCAGATCATGATGCGTCACCACAAGCTGAAAAAGAGAACGCGCCACGCAAAAAAGATGATGGCTCGCTGGATGTCTACGTATAGACGCGACCGTTTGATTCGGTGTCACTGCTTGCCGCTGTAGGCGGTGAAAAAATCTCCACATGGGGAGTTGCAATCTAAGCTCACTTTGATATTGTCGAAAAGAGACGAGATTGACCAACGTAAATGGACATAAAAAAATGACTTCAACGCTAATGACAATGCATCACCACCATCATCCTGACTAGTCTTTCGGGAGGAATGGTTTCGACTGGAAGACGAGTAAAAAGCGCTTCCGTCGGTCATTAGCCAGCTAACAGATTCAGACCCTCGGGAGCACCGTCTTCCGAGGGTTTTTTCTTTTTTAGCTTTTCATTTTTAGACAAGGAAGCACACATGCAAACACAACGCCTACGTATCGCCATCCAAAAAAAGGGGCGCCTCGCCAAAGAATGCCAAGAGCTGCTTAAACGCTGCGGGGTAAAAATCAATTACACCGGTGAGCGTTTAGTGGTCCACGCCGAAAACATGCCTCTCGATCTGCTGCTGGTCCGTGACGATGATATCCCGGGCCTTATCATGGACGGCGTGGTTGATTTAGGGGTAATTGGCGAAAACGAGTTAGAGGAGGTACGCCTTGAGCGCATCAAACTGGGAGAGCCCAGCCAGTATCAGCTGCTGCGTCGCCTCGACTTTGGCGGCTGCCGCCTCTCCATCGCCCTCGATAAAGACCAAAGCTATAACGGCCCACAAGATCTGGCCAACCAACGCATTGCTACCACCTACCCCAACATCCTCAAAGCCTATATGGACAAACAAGGTGTGAGCTTTAGCACCTGTATGCTCAATGGCTCCGTCGAAGTCGCGCCGCGTGCCGGGCTTGCCGATGCGATTTGTGACTTAGTCTCAACCGGTGCCACCTTAGAAGCCAATGGCTTGAAAGAAGCCGAAGTCATATTCCGCTCAAAAGCGGTATTGATCCAGCGTGAAGGCAGCTTCAGTGAAGAGAAAACCGCATTGATTGAACGCTTGCTCACCCGCATGCAAGGTGTCATCCAAGCTAAAGAGTCCAAATACATCATGCTCCACGCGCCAAACGACACCCTAGAGCAAGTGGTCGAATTACTCCCCGGCGCGGAAGATCCCACCATCTTGCCGTTGGCTCACGAGAAAAACCGTGTTGCTGTGCACCTTGTGAGCACCGAGAATCTGTTCTGGGAAACCATGGAAAAATTAAAGCAGTTGGGCGCAAGCTCAATTTTGGTCCTGCCGATTGAAAAGATGATGGAGTAAATCACGATGCGTACTGTGGTCTGGAAATCACTCGGAGAGTCACAAAAAGAAGGCTTAATGCGCCGCCCTGCAATCACAACCGGCGCCCAAACCCAAGCGAGCGTCGCGGAGATCATCGCCGATGTCCGTGAGCGAGGAGATGAAAGCTTAAAAGCATTGACCCAAAAGTTTGATGGTGTCGAACTGGATAGCATCAAACTCGACAAAGCGACTTTGGCCGACGCTGAAGCGCGCTTGGATGAAGATATCAAGCTATCCCTGCGCCAAGCCTACGATAACATCAGTACCTTTCACCGTGCGCAAAAAGCGCAGCCATTGAAAGTCGAAACCATGCCGGGGGTGGTGTGCGAATCCATCACTCGCCCGATTAACCG
>NZ_MUFL01000088.1:0-11973 GCF_001995355.1 Salinivibrio sp. PR919
GATAGGAATAATTTGTGACAAAGGTCAATCGTTAGATTATCCATATGGAAAATTAGTTAAGGAATCCCAATGCCTTCTTAGCACGGTTGCTCACGAGTATGTGAAAGAATTCGAGATTATACGAAATACGATCATTCATAAAGGCTTTCCAAATGCGTTTTCTACCACAATGAAAAAAATCAAAGACAATGAGGAAGAAAGCTATGAAGAAATCCAGCATTCAATGAGAACGCCAAGTTTTTATTTGAGAGCAAGAAAAATGATAGAGGCTATCAAGTATGAAATTGGTTGATGGTGATAATAATGGGAATTTTTTAGTTTTTACTCATATAGTATATCAGACCGTAAGCGCATATTTTGTCAGTTTTTTCACATTGCATTAATGATGTGATATTTTGGTTGGATCCATTCTGTTTATGTTGTTTTATAAAATGGAGAAAATAATGAAGGGAGTTTTAGTGCCATTGTTGGCTTTATTTTTGACAGGCTGTGCCGGATTTGGTCAGGTCGAGCGTGTTGATGATTTATCTTTGACGCAGATAAAAGCGATGAATGAAATCGAAATCATCCAAAACCCTAGTTCTTTAAAGTATGTCTCTAAAGGAAAAATAAAAGGTATTTCTTGCAAAGGATCAGCATTTAGTGGAGATACTTCAGAACAAGCAGCGATGACTCAATTGAAGATAAAGGCTGTTCAGCTAGGAGCCAATGCTGTATTGTATCCTACTTGCTCTCAGGATGCGTCAGTAGATTGGGGTAATAACTGTTGGGAGTCTTGGGTCTGTATCGGTGAAGCTGCGTTTCTTGAATAGCTTATACATAAATATAATTTTCCTCATGTTTCCAGTGCTGGGTGTCATGAAAGTTAGTCTGCACTATATATTTTAAGGATATGAATCAATGAAGCATTTTTTGATTTTTGGCTTTGTTTTTATTTTGTTCGGGTGTTCATCTCCTGGTCCGATGCAAACACCTCAGGGTCCAATAAGCACACCGGCTTTTGAACCAATAGTACTTGATATGATTAAAGACGGTTCAGAGAAAGTTTTGTTTAAAGAATATACAACACTATATGAAGATAAAGATCTAAAGTCATGGGGAGTATTCTTCATTACCGAACATGGTGCATACATGGCAAATTGGAATTCATCGGAATACAAATATTACTTATCCTATAAATTGCCTATTGAAAAGCTATCTGATATCTCTGAACAGACTGTAGAACGTGATATGTGGATAGATTCTGATTTGCTAATTTTAAAAGATGTTACTGGAAAAGAAGTAGGATTTTCTTTGTATGGTAAAAATGCAGCAAGAGCAGTGTTACAAGAGATTTCTAGTCAATTAATGTAGAAAGTTTTCTCGTTCCCACGCTCCCGCGTGGGAACGAGTTACACCAACCCCAACCACTGAACCAAACCGAACCCCGTTCGTACTAGATATCGTTATGTTTAACCGATGCAGTATCTAACGGGGCAGTCGTGAACCAGATTAATCCAGCCAAGTTACGCAATAGCAAGTGGACGGCGGTCAAACCTATTAATCGCGAGAAGCACTTTGTAGTATCCGATGTTGAGTATGATGAAGACGGTGTGGTGGTGTTATGCGTGCTCGAGTCGGTGCTGTCGAAAAAAGAATATCCGATTGACTGGCGTGAGCTCAAAAGTGACGAGAAGTGGCGTCAAGGGTGGAAGTGATATTAAAGGGAGGAGGCTATCCTCCCTTTTTTGATCCGTTCCGAACGCCGCGCGGGGCGCTTGCTATTTCAGGTGGAATATTTGCTCTGTTTCAAGCGATGTCATCGCGCGTATCTGGCGCCAGATGTAGTAAAAAATACCAAACATCATCAACATGCTAGGGATAGCAATCATCGGGTAGCTGTACAGCGTCATTTTGCCCAACTCTTCATTAAACGCGGGCGTGCCGGCAGGGCTGGTGACAATCCACGTGGCAAGGAAGTAGTTCATCGCCGATGAGAACACAAAGGTGCTGGCGAACAGATAGTTTGACCACATCAAGCAACGTTCAAAGGCGTCGGATTGTCCTCTCTCTTTTAAACGCTGATTGATCAACGAGAGGTTGAGCACGGTGTCATTCAGTATTAACTTCTGCATCAGTGGGTAGCGGGTAAAGGTTGACCCTAACACCGCCAAGCCAATAAGGCCGGGGATCAGCGCCTCTTTTAAGGCTAGCCAACGGGTATCGAGCTCGAGTAGGCCAATTCCGCCTGTCAGTAAAACGCTGATAAAACCCAGTGCTGCGATAAAATTGAATTTCTGGTTACGGACCAGATCCATCCCGCCGTAAGCGAGAGGAAAGGCCAAAGCGACGACCAGTGCCGTGGCTGTCCCTAGGTATTCATCGCCGCTCAACTTCATGAGGATGATCGAGGGGATGAAAACGTTGAACAGGATTTCAAACAGGGGGCTCGGCTTTTTCGCGATGGTATTGCTCATAATCTGTGGCTAACTCTACGTGATATCGGTGTCATTATACTCTGCCAAGCAGTGTTCATCGACCCGCAATCGATGTAAAGCGCAAAAGCGAACCGTTGTGTAACTATGTGTGAAATCAATAGGTGTGAGGGATTGGATAGCGATGAGACTCGCGTTGCGCATTGCTTCTAGCGCTGCCAATGGTCTTGTAGGTAGCCAAAATGCTGATTTTTTTACCACAACTGTCTATTAAATATGCGCCGTGTTTTGATTACCGTAGTGTGATGGCGGATGTCGCTCGTAATTTCCACTCTCTAGACGGTAAGAACTGGCTAACTTACGCAGACAGTGCTTGTCCAAATGTGAAAGGTGAGGTGTTTATCCGCTCTGTCTCTGCTACTGGCGCGAACACAAGCTGCGTGACTAGCGTGAAATAACTCGATTCTTGTATGTTCATTGTTGGCAAAGCCTCAACATCCATCATGTTGAGGCTTTGTTTTTTCGGGGAAATTAAGTGTGATCTACGTCTGATTATTTTTCATTGATAAATAAGTTTTGAATTGTAATAAGCAGGTTTTTTTGTGATCTAAACCTCCTTATTGTTATGTTTGTCAATAAATAACGTGTTTAGGATCACGCTTTTATTTTTTGAATGGTTTTAAAGAAATACGATAAGTGACTATATTTACTGTATTTTTATCAGGTTTTAAGCGTCGGTTTGAACAAGATCACTTTTTTAAAACGTTTTATTTTTCATCGCGAATTAATTGAAGCAATATTGCGAACGCCAAGGAGGCACACTCCAAAGTTTGCGATAAAAGGGAAGAGATGCCCTCCAAAACTATCGTATAACGCGAACAAATAAAGGCAGTAATCATGAAAAAATTTTTTGCACTGAGTGCTCTTTCTCTCGCTTTCGCTTCTAGCGCTTTTGCTGGTTCTTCTTACGTAACAGGTAATGTTCAATTCCACGATGATGGCCGAATTCATGGTTCGGACGTTACATCTACACTGGAAGCTGGGCATACTTTTGATAACCAATTCGGCGGCTTGACGATTTACACCGAATTTGATGGTATTCAGTTAGGTAAATTGGAAACAGAAAACGGTGGTGCAGGTAACACCACACCAGCAATCACTGTGGGTGGTGAACAGGTATTTAATCTTACCGAGCATTTATGGGTTGCCGCGGGTTACCAACACCTATTCTCTGCTGGCGAGAATGTGCAGTACCGTCCATTGGTTAAGATTGGATACAACTTCGACAGCGGCATCTCGTTAAGTAACCGTACTCGTGCGCATATTGATGCGACAGACGCAGATGCGGATACAGATTACCGTATGGATAACCGCATCGGTTACGTGATGAATGAGGATGTGACGCTAAGTTACAACAACGTCTACATGATTGAAGCGGAAACCATGGACCACGAGCTTCGCGCAACGTGGACTCGTAAAGGTGTTCAACCTTACTTTGAGTTCCGCAGTCAAGCACATGGTGCAGAAAACGCGGGTGGTGACAGCCTAGTGAATAACGCGTTTGTATTTGGGGCCTCTTACGGCTTCTAATGTTATATTTTTCTTAACTATCCATTAAGAAAAAGCCCTGCGGTTTATCTCGCTGGGCTTTGTTTTTCTTGGTCCTGCCTTCGTGATGGCTATATTCGAACACTTGGCCTTTTTCGTTAAACGCGCAAACAGTGCCGCTGTCTTTGTCTCGCCATCCTCCATACTAGGAGAGCCTATTGGGATGCCCGGTACGGAGAGCCTTTTTATAGCGATAATAATATATTCACCTGAATTATGATCGAGTGCAGTCAAGAGGGGACAAATGTCCTCCTTTTATCTGCTGTTCGCCCCTAAGATAAGCACAATCTCAACAGAACAATAAAGGCCTCACCATGAGTCTATTTGCTTTGCTCGACATTAATAACACCCTCGTCAATATTCCACTCGGAGACGGTTATGCGATGAGTTGGATTGAGGCGTTCGGAACCGTTTTTGGATTACTGTGTATTTGGTTTGCTAGCCAAGAGAAAACGATTAACTACCTGTTTGGTTTGCTCAATGTCACTCTGTTTGCGGTGATATTCTTTCAAATTCAGTTATATGGGTTACTGCTTCTTCAACTGTTTTTCTTTTGTGCCAACATTTATGGTTGGTACGCATGGACACGTCCTAACGCGCAAGGCGAAACCTTAGAAGTACGCTGGTTAAGCAAGCAGAAGCTCATTGCGACAGCGGTAGTCAGTGTGATTTCGATAACCTGGCTAACTATCTATATCGATACATTTTTCTTTTCGCTCGCAAGCTTCACTGTTGATGGTTTAAACCTTTTAGGCTCAAACTTGGCTTCTCCCGTGCTTGAGCCGGATGCGTTCCCATTCTGGGATGCCACGATGACGGTGCTGTCCGTTGTTGCTCAAGTGCTGATGACGCGCAAATACGTGGAAAATTGGATTCTGTGGGTTGTTATTAACGTTATTAGTGTGGGCATTTACGCGACACAAGGTGTTTATGCAATGTCTGCGCAGTATGCAATCTTAATGTTCATTGCTGCCAATGGCACACGGGAATGGGCGCGTAGCGCAAAACGGAATGACGATAAAACATTAACTCAAGCTGCGGCAGCGTGAGGAGCGTATTTATGGTCAAACAACCTCATATTGGTGTTGATGAAACACAAGTTGCGCCTCGCGTGATTGTGTGTGGCGAGCCCGATCGTGCCAATCGTATTGCCGCATTATTGGATAATGCAGAAATGATGTCTGAAAATCGCGAATATCGCGTTTTTACAGGCAGTTACAAGGGGCAATCGATTTCTATATGTAGTACTGGGATCGGTGCGCCATCCATGCTCATTGCGGTTGAAGAGTTAAAGCAATGCGGTGCTAGCTATGTAATACGCGTCGGCTCTGCAGGCTCGATGCAAGCGGGAATTCAGCTTGGAGAGCTGATTGTCGCGGAGGGTGCAGTAAGGGATGAAGGCGGTTCTAAGGCCTATGTGGATACAGCTTACCCAGCCTATGCAAGCCTTCAACTATTGAAGGAAATCGAGCGCTATCTCTCTACGCAAGCCACCCGATATCATTTCGGCGTAGTTCGCTCTCATGACAGTTTTTATACTGATAATGAAGAAGCGATATGCCAATTCTGGAACCAGAAAGGCGTGTTAGGTGCTGATATGGAAACCTCTGCCCTGTTGGCGGTGGGTCGGTTACGAGGCCTCCATGTCGCTTCGATCTTAAATAATGTCGTGCTCTATCAACAAGATGTGAAAGAGGGCATTGGGCAGTATGTGGATGAGACTCGAGTGATGATGGAAGGTGAAAGGCTTGCGGCAACCACGGCGTTAGAAGCGCTTATTGCTCAGAGCTAGTCATGTTATAGCCTCAGTTACTTTTTCGTCATCAATCAATGTGTATAAAAGCGGCAGGTCAATGTCGCTTTTTTATTGGTTGTGACGGGGTACAATCAAAATGACATCGTTGTCATTAGATTTTCTGAGAGAGCAGAGAATGAAAATCGGGCCTTATCCAACCGGTCGCTTCAAAACATACCTTGAGAAAAACAGTGCCGCTTTTCGTGATTTGATTTATCAGTGTCAAATCAGTACGCGTTACTTTGATGTAGGTGAAGCGATTCTTCGCCAAGGTGAGGAACTTCAGCATTTATACGTTGTGCCGGTGGGCCGAGTCTCGATGAGTATATTGGCGGCGAATGGGCGACGTTTTCAACTCGGTGAGGCAAACTGCGATTACCATATTTATGGTGAAATGGAGTACTTTACTCAATCGCCTTGCCAGTGGAGTGTGATAGCAGACGAGCATATGCAGGTTGATGTCATTTGTATTCAAACGCTAACGGAAAAGCTGCAACAGCAGCCTGAAATGATGGTGTTTTTTGCATCAGCGTTAGCGGAAGATTATCAAGACTCTATGGCTATCTACACGAACCGATTGTTGCATCCCATTACTTACAACATCGCTTATGATCTTTTGATCAGGAGCCAAACCAATACCTTGTTGGGCGGGTTTGACCGAGTCAACCAAGAGGCTGAGCGGTTTGGCACTTCAGGCCGCGTCTATCGGCGAGCAGTGAAAGAATTGATTGAAAGGGGACTTATTACCAAAACAGAAAATGGCTTAGAGATCACTGACGAGCGGGCGCTAAAAGCATTTATTGATGCGAATGAATGAGATACCACACCAATATCTGCGCACAATGTCTTTATGCGCAGACATTTTCTTCACCGAGGTTGGTAACCTCCTACCGCACGGCATAGATCAGCAAGCAGGTGTAGCTGACGTAGCATATAAACAGTAATCCCCCTTCGGCGCGGTTGATTTCTCGTGTCTTGCCAAAGCGCATTGAGACTAGCAGCAAGAGTAAGGTCACGGCGAGCATCACCATCCAATCTCGCCAGAAGACTTCTTCTGCGATGTCGCGAATTGGCTCGATGGCGCCGGCAATACCAATCACGGCGAGGGAGTTAAAAATGTTGGAGCCGACCACGTTGCCCACGGCAATATCGTGCTCTCCTTTGCGGGCGGCAATGATCGAGGCAGCCAACTCGGGCAGGGAGGTCCCTAATGCGACTATGGTTAAGCCAATAATCAGATCGCTGACGCCCAACTGTTGGGCGATCCCAACGGCACCCCACACCAAGATGCGTGAGCTAACAACTAATAGTGCGAGCCCGATCACCAGCCACATTACTGCCTTTTTCAGTGAGAGGGTTTGCTGAGTGAGCTCGGCATCCATCTCGATGGCGAGGGTGTCTTCTTTGGTTCGCATCCCACGCCACACCGTCCAGCCGATCAGCAGCAAGAAGCCTGCGATCAGCAGCAAGGCTTCGTAGAAGCTAATCGTGAAGTTCCACAACATCACCCCGATAACAAGAGTGATGGCTAACAGAATCGGCAGCTCTGTGCGGACGATGGTGGAATGGACCGCAATGGGCGCAATCAGGGCCGTTACCCCGAGAATTAGGGTAATATTGACGATGTTGGAGCCCAGCGCATTGCCGAGCGCTAATGCAGAGTTGCCATCTAATGCGGCCATGGTCGACACTAGAATCTCTGGCAGAGATGTACCAAAGCCCACGACCAGCATGCCAATCAATAAAGGCGGCATTCCCGCATAATGGGCACTCACCGCCGCGCCTTCCACAAACCTTTCTGCACTCCATATCAGAAGCGCAAACCCAGCAATAATCGCCAACATTGCAAGCAGCATATTGTCACCTTAGTTGAAAAGAAAAGTCGTTAAATCGCCTAGTTGCAAGCGCCTAGGCCGAACGGATGAAGCAACTAAGATTCATTGCGTTAACGCTAGTCGGTGAGTTTTCTACCGCCAACTTGCTGTCGCGTTAAGCCCTGTATTAATGACACAGATTTTTGGTTTTGCAACATAAATGTTGGGCACCGCTCACCCATATTTCAGCTGCAAAGCATTTTGCTTGATCGAATGTGGTGAAGGGGAGGGCGCGATGACTTTATGTTGGTGGTAAAAGTGTAACATTTACAACCTAAAGTGATGGAATATCGATGTTTAAAGAGTATCAGCGATAAGAAACGCCAGTGCTGGAATGGGCAAGTACCTGTTACAGTCTTTATTTGAACTATTAAAAAGCGCGAGATTCGCCCAATTTCCGAAATGCGCGCCCTAACTATTAGGTAGGACGCGTTTTAGATATGAATATTAGAAACTACCCTCTGTTGCGTTTTGGCGGTCAGTGTTAAATTGATTATTAGCACCGGACTGCCAAACTACGTTTGCTGTGGGATCTGACTCGTTTCGTTTTACGCATTTCCACTCTATATCTTGTTTTGCGGGTAAGGTAAGCGTAGATCGCCATGTAGGATACTGTGATGGTTCTAGCTTTATCGCATTTCCTAATGCCCAACCACTCAGCTGAGGGTGATTACCAACGACATAAACGCTCTGACCTGAAGTGGTAACACCATTATGACAAGTGAATGTGATGTCTCTCGAAAGTGGATCCGTATTACTATTGCTTAGCCCATGCAATACAATTGCTTGATTTTGGGCGAGATGCAGTGTTGCGTGCCCTGCAGTTACATGTACACTGTTATCGTCGAGTAAATTCGTATAACTTCCATCGGATAGAGCTAGATTACGAACAGTAATTGAAGCAGACGGGCCACGATTAAGCGCAACGGTAACGACATCATCACCTTGTTGACGTTCAAAGACCAGTATATCTTCATTGACCCAACGTGAAATATAACTGCCACGTTGAATAGCAAGACTGTTTTTGCGAAGTTTAGCCAACGTTTTAATTATTTTGAATGCTTGCGTATCTTGGCTGAAACTTGGCATCTTCTCTCGGTTGTATGGATCGCTACCAACTTGGCCAAAGCCGTTCTGAGTGAAGTTTGCTGCGTAATGCTCTGTTCCATAGTATATCGCAGGTATCCCGCGTACTGTCATAGTAGCAACTAACCCTAGATTTACTCTTTCTTGAGCAAACGCTTCACTTTGATTACCGCCTAACTCATTATTTCCGGGGCCGAAGGTTGATGCACTAGAGCGTAATGCAGTGGAAATTCGCGCCATATCATGATTATCCATAAACACCACTTGCCAATCATCGCTAGAAAACACTTTCTCCCGTTTGTTTAAATAGTTATTAAGTGTTTTAAAACTATTGTTAGAACGGTTGGCAAGAGCTCGCTCTAATGTATCTCGGAAACCAAAATCGAGTAGTGCTGACCCTGATGTATTCGCATAATCAATGGCATATCCATCTATACCTGTAGTTTTATTGGCACTAGCACCGAACCATTCGCCAAAGAAATAAAATCCATCGCGTCCTAGAGTTTTGCTATAATCATATATGTCAGATGTCCATTGCTGAATAAATGACTTATCCATGTGTTTTATCGCGTCGATACGGATTGCGTCGACACCAGCATCTATCCAGAACTTAGAGCCTTCAAGTAAATATTGATAAACATCTTTATTTGACTGATTGAAGTCTGATAGATTAAATAAGTTGTGATTTCTTACCTGATTCCAGTTGTTCCAGTCAGTAACGCCACCGTTGTGGTGATACCAGTTAGTACCAGCAGCTAGATCAGTATTGTAATCTATGATATATTCACCATCTCGATATATCGCACCATATTCATTTTCGTCATTTCCGTTAGAATGGTTTGGTGCATAGTCGAGAACTAGCTTCATGTCATATTCTTGACTATGCATGGTTTCGGCCAACTCTTTGAAGTCTTCAATAGTACCGAAATGTTCATCTACTCGAAAAAAGTCTCGCCCCCAATATCCATGATAACCAGCCCCACCATTAATATCTAAGTTATTAGCATTATCAATGGGTGGAGTGATCCAGATAGCTGTTACCCCCAAAGACTTGAGATAAGGTAGCTTATTAATTAAACCACGAATGTCGCCGCCGATGTACTTCTTTAAGTCGTTGGGATCATAAGTCTCTTTATTCTCGCCGATGTTATTACTTGAATCTCCATCGCTAAATCTATCAAGAAAAAGAAAATAAATAGTCTCTTTCCTGAAATCTAAAAAACTACTTTCTTTACCTTGTGTTCGATGTTCATTAAGAATTGGAGCGCTCAGTGCCAAACTATTGAAGCCTATTGTAGTCAATAGTACACTAAAAAATAAAGTGCGTTTTCTCATAGGAGATATCCTTGTGATTATGAACGTGACATAACATGATTTCCTAGTCTTGCGTTAAATTAACCTCGCTATAAAAGTCAAAAATATGGCAGAACTCAGTGTTTAAATTGAAACGAATTGATGTGCCAATGTCTTTAGTAGATATGTTTTGATTGTTAACGCGGGCAATTAACTCCTTACCTCCCACTGAAAAGTAGATATATTTTTCATTACCCATATTTTCAACTACGGTTAGGTTTCCAGTGACGACATTTATCGTGTCATCAGCGTTTGCGATATTAATATGTTCTGGTCTAATGCCAAAACAAACGGGCTTGTCGATATATTCACGCAATACTTGTTGTTTTTCTAAAGGAATAAGTATGCGTACGTCGTTGGTAATATCTACATAGAGCTGTCCATTTTTTTCGCGTATCACGGTGTCTACTAGATTCATGGCCGGAGAACCAATAAAGCTGGCTACGAATTTATTCGCGGGCTTATTGTATAAATTGCTTGGTGTATCTACCTGCATAATCTTACCTTGGTTGAGCACACAGATTCGGTCGCCCAGAGTCAAAGCTTCAGTTTGATCATGCGTAACATAGATCATCGTTGCAGGACTTCCTTCATCTTTGAGTGATTTATGTAATTGAGCTATCTTCACTCGCATAGATACGCGAAGTTTTGCATCTAAATTTGATAATGGCTCATCGAATAAGAATACTTCAGGCTTACGAACAATAGCACGACCAACGGCAACTCGCTGTCGTTGACCTCCAGACATTTCTTTCGGTTTCCGGTATAACAGGTCGGTAATCTCTAGTTTTTCTGCAGCCTCTATCACACGGCGCTTTATTTCATCCTTAGGCCACTTCTGCATTTTAAGACCAAAAGCCATGTTGTCGAAAACTGTTTTATGGGGATAAAGTGCATAGTTTTGAAATACCATTGCAATACGACGGTCTTTTGGCGGTAGTCCATTAACTACTCTATTTCCAATGCGGATCTCACCACTAGTAATATCTTCCAAACCAGCAATCATTCTTAACGTTGTTGATTTCGCACAACCCGACGGGCCAACAAATACCATGAACTCGCCATCGCGAATATCTAGGTCGATGCTATGAACGGCTTTAAATTTGTTATCATATTGCTTTTCAATTTTGCGTAGGCT
This sequence comes from Salinivibrio sp. PR919, assembly GCF_001995355.1. Lineage (NCBI taxonomy): Bacteria > Pseudomonadati > Pseudomonadota > Gammaproteobacteria > Vibrionales > Vibrionaceae > Salinivibrio > Salinivibrio sp. PR919. The sequence goes on from NZ_MUFL01000088.1 coordinate 11,269, forward strand.
AACAGTGGCCATGAATTTCTCCGTTTACCGCTCTGTACTGATAATAGAAATTGATTTACCAGTGATTACTCTGTTGACACTCTGATTTTTGAATTAGGCAGATTGAAAGATTGTTAATCTGCCTATGACCAATGTCATTTACATTGTGCCACCATGGTAAGAAGGGGGGCTTTGTCTGGTGAAAGCTGAATTGTCCATACGTACTTCCCATCTGTTGGTAGACTGACTTGAGTATTTTTAGCAAAACCCGCGCGCTTTAGCTCTTTGACCTGACCAACTACCATTTCCATACCTGCTGCTGTGTATTGCGGATTCCAGCTCATAGTGGCAAATTGCAGGCTGACATTTCCTGCTTTTTCGTCACTTACGGCCTGATAGATGCCGTCTCCCTTGTAGCCCATCATATGGTTTTCAGTGTGAATCCATTGCTCGTTTGGAAAAGAACCAACAACGAAAAGGGAAGGGCGAACCGGACCCCGTTCTTCAATAGTGGGTAGATTACAGTCAGAGAAGCGAGGGTCAGCCTTAACGAGAGTTGTGCTAGCATGCTCATCAGAGGTACTGCAGCCTGCTAGCACGGCTGTAGTAATCGCTAGGATAAGGAGTGAACGTTTCATATCAAATCCTTTTTTCAAGTTATTACGTTATCTGACTATAAGAGCGATTATTTTTTGTTCTTATATAAGTCAGGACTATCTTTTGATG
>NZ_MUFL01000089.1:0-11886 GCF_001995355.1 Salinivibrio sp. PR919
CTTTTGGATAGTAAGGGGAGAGACGATGGGATGCAAGCCTATTGCCCCACGCAAGCGCAACATGTTGACCAAAAATCTATCATTCTGATGTTTTTCTGACCGGGGAGGGGCTTTTTAAACGACAGCTGACACGCCTAAAAAACCAGCGACAAACTCCGCGCGCCTTTTACCAACCCATAGCACCTCAATGACAGAACACCGCTGGCATCGCGAGATACTGATTTTGTCCTCAAGGGCAACGACAAAAACGAAGGAGAAAGTGATGAAAGCACACAACAAAGCACTCACCCTAAGCGCATTGATGATGATGGTTGGTTTAGCTGGTCCTGCTATGGCAAACGATGAGCCAATGCAGCCAGCAAACGGACAGCCTGCCGTGACCTGCCCAGACGGAGGCACCGACTGTGATACCCAGCCGATGCCAGAAGAAGACAACAGCACTTGGCCTGCTGAAGAAGAGAACACTTGGCCAGCCGACGACACCAGCCAAGACCCTGCGATGCAGTAAGGCAATATAACCTAAGCAAAGCGTGAGTGCCGCCACATTGGCGGCGCTTGTTTTGCTTTTACCGCGCTAAGTGCTCAAAAAGCATACTGAATTCACCCCCCTTACAGCTAGACACCCTGTCGGGCATCCCCTATAATCCCAACCCACTCGGCCCCTTAGCTCAGTGGTTAGAGCAGTCGACTCATAATCGATTGGTCCCCAGTTCAAGTCTGGGAGGGGCCACCAGTTATAGCAAGGCGTAGCAGGTTAGTACCTACTACGCCTTTTTTGTATCTACCAATTTTTAGTCAAACACTTAGTCAAACAAGAACGTACTACTCTTGCAATTTCGCATCAAAATAAATCAGGTGATAAATCGATAGCTCAAAACGCTGGATTAGGGGAGAGGAATAGAAAAAGCCCCAATAGCTGCGTTTGCAAGGGCTCCAATTGCCCAAGGAGCGCACCTTCCATCAGGGCTTAAATTCGTTGGTGAGAGCAATAATCTAGCTCAGTGTTCACAGCTTATGAGCAGAAACGTTTACTACGTGAACACAAATGGCATATAGCCGATAGATCCTCCGAAAGGATTGTGCGAACTATAGAAAAAGTCCCAATGGCTGCGTCGGCTTGGGCTCCAATTGCCCAAGGGGCGCTCCTTCCATCGGGACCGAGCCACAAAACTAGTGCCCAAACTAAGTCTTGTCAATCGAGACTGGTCTAGAGTTTATTTGAGATGACTATTTATCGAGATAGGGCTGCTGTCCGCTAACCTAACCTTTCGCTGWGCCAAAGCCCACCTTTGTATCCATATCACAAAACCTGTGCCATCTAACATTTTAGATAACAGCGCACGAAAACCCACACACGGCTTGATACACTCATTTACAAATCTGCCAATACGATGGCGTGTTAGGTGCCGACAACTGATCGGCGGTAGCATGGCTAAACACTGGATGCTTAACCAGCTTATCGGCTAGAGACAGCCAAAAGCGTGCACGTTTATCCGTGACGGGTTCACACTATCCCAGAATGGATGATTAAAAGAGTCTATAAGTCATACGTTTACAGATTCATGCTTGGGGATAGTGTGAATACCAGAATAGAGATAGGCGGCATGCACACTTTCGCGGAAGAGCAGTATCCATGAAATGTAAGAAATCATATTGGGAATAACTATTTAGGTAGGAAATAGTGAGCATAACGGTTTTTGGGAAATCGTGCGTGCGCACTAATACAATGTTAGGCACCAGCAAAGTTGCACGTAGGGTAATAGTTATATGAAAACACTAGAGTTTTTAGTGTCAGCAATCGATTCTCTTGCATGGCCAGTAACAGTAATTTTATGCATCCTGATCTTGAAAGAACCTGTGGGGAAATTGCTTTCACGTGTATCTAAGTTCAAGTACGGTGAAATAGAGGCAGAGTTCCAAGAACGATTAGAAAAACTAGTAGCTTTTGAACAAAGTGAGGCGGTTAAAGCAAATCCTGATACTGTTGAGGCATCCGTGTTTCTTGAAGACTTAGCAGAAACCTCACCTAGAACTGCAATATTGGAGGCGTGGCTTAAAGTAGAAATGGCGACTATTTCATTTTGTGTTGCTAAAGGGCTGCCTCAGAATTTATCTCATCAAGGCCTATTCAAGCTTGCTAGAGAGAAAGGTCTTGATATTGATGCGTTTCAAACGGCTTATCAAGAGCTTCGTTTGTTACGAAACAAAGCTGTGCATGTCACTGACTCGGATATTACTTCGTCAACTGCACGCCAGTATGTAAAGAATGCAAATTTTTTAGCAGATGAATTCAACATGAGGTTAAATGGCGCCTAACAAACAACTTAAAGGGACAAAAACACTCGGCATTTTTGGTTCGGTTTGTTTTTGAGGTTCCGGCTGGTTCGGTTGGGTGGATAGGTTTGGTTTTTGCCCTTCAGTTGGGCGTTATGTAATCGCAAGAGTCAAGAAACGATGAGAAAAAACAAAATCAGGATGCTAGTTTTATGGTTTGTTATCGTAATTGTGTATTGCACGATCGCTTTGCTTACAGAGTATGATTTTAAGTTTCTGGAGCTGAGTGCTATTACCAATGTCTTCTTGTTGATTGTTCTTTTTAAAGAGAATGGCCCGCAGAGGGTGGAAGATCCGATTAGTTTTGTAAAATTTTCAGATGGAAAGATCGAGTTTTCTGAGGTGTCAATTCCTGTTGATAACATCAACAAAGTAGCCTTAGAAATTGTTGAAAAAGATTGCTATTTTAGTCTTCCTTATAATCAAATTGAGCCAGGTAAGTTTCCCAGTTTCGTGTTCCCTTCCAAGAAATTGGAGGAGTTCAAAAACTACATTATGGCTGGCCTCGGACCAGTGGAAATAATTACATAACAATCAGCGGCAGAGCGACAGCCAACGCTACGCACCTTTTGTGTTACTCGCTGCGCTCAAACATTAACACAAAATGCGCTCCGCGCTGGCTGCACCTGCGCTGGGCGTTAGGGCTACAAACCAAGGAGAATTTAGGTGTATCGAAAATTAGTTGCTGCTCATGCTAATGGTTGCAGTATGTTATTAAGAAAGAATGGCGATGGCGTCGAGTTTCTTGGTACAGCTTTCCTAGCTGATGGAAAAGGGTATCTACTTACCTGCGCGCACACTATTCAACTTGATATGCAATTGGCAATAGTTCCAACTCAGCCTATCAATGAATGGAATAATATGACTCAGGAAAGAGTTAACACGATCGATGTAGAGGTTGCTCAATTCGATACCGTTCACGATTGTGCTCTTTTGAAACTAAAGGGAGATGTTACAGCAAACATAATGCCAAATATGTTTGGTGATCCGAACAAGACACCTGCTGGCGCAAGTGTTTTGTACTTCGGCTACCCATTTGGCGATAAGGGGCTCCATACATTAAAAGCATCTTCATCGATAATTAGTTCTAAGGCTATAAATAGCAACGGAACAAAGCACTTCCAATTAGATAGCATGGTGCATGACGGTAATAGCGGCGGTCCTTTAGTAGATGTTCACACAGGGCAAATAATTGGAATGATTTGCGGTAAGTTCAATCCTTCAGGTAATTCAGGTGGAGTGATGATCGGTAATTATGCCCTAGGGTCAGAAAGCAGCATTTCATATGCCACGTCTATTGAGTACGGGATAAACCTGATGAAAGAGGAAGGGCTAAATGTCTGAGGCCGAACTTATCATTGATATATCGGGAGCAGAGGAGTTTATCCGCACAGAAATTCCATCCTATCAGCGCGAAAGTGTCTTAGGTGCCTTTGCTCTGAGTGAAACGGAACAAGCTGAATTCGATAATATAGGTATGCAGCTTACAGGAGAACGTAGGGAGATGTCGTTTATTTCTCCTGTTGGTGCCAGTGGTACTAAATCTCAAAGTGGATTCTGGGACAATATCAAAAAGGAAGTGCATGATTATTTCTGCACAAAATCTCGCAAGTACACTCAGGAAAGAAAACGTGCTGAAATAACGTTCAAAGAGGTAGTCACAATACTCGCCACTTCAGTCGCAGCTCAATTCAGCATCGCGTATGGATTGATTGCTGGTGCAGTGTCAGTGGCCGTCTTAAGTGTGTGCAAAATTGGGCGTAATGCTTGGTGCGAAACGTATGGCAAGTAAGGCCTTAACAATGCGCCGCACAAGGACAAATTACTCGCTTCGCTCCTAATTTACCTGTGAGCGCGACGTTAAGAATAAAGGATCCAAGCATGGAAGATCGAGCTAAATCAATATTTTCATCGGCAGGTATGTATTCAAAGGCTGCGCATCTCATGAATGAGGGTTCACGCGGAGATCCAAGCCTTTTGATACCAAGCCAAGTAAATGCTGCCTTGGCGCTGGAGCTTTATTTTAAGTCTCTTTACCTCATAGAGAAGGGCTCTGATTTCAAGGTTGGAGGGCGGCATTCCCATGATTTTCATGCACTATTTAGTGATTTATCCAGACAATCGAAGGAAAAGTTGCTCTATCAGTTTCAATCCGCAATTTCATCTCGTGATATGAGTGATGTGGTTACAATGGAGCGCGAGACAAAAGTTGAAATTCCACGCGACTTGGAAGGTAATCTACAATCATGGAGCGGTGTGTTTACGAAAGTCCGTTATGTATATGATAAGCCAAAACATGCAGTATCGATGATGTTTTTTCCTGAAATTGAACAAGCAGTAAGAGACACAGTCATCAACCTCAGACCAGATTTCAGGTCTTAACAAAGCAATACACCTGACAAGCAGGTGGTTGCGGCGTTATGTGCCAGAGAGGAATTTGAATAATGTGGGTTAGTGGAGCAGCTAAAACAACACAAATTGGTCACATCAATTCGAATAATCAAAAAAATCATGGTACTCGTGGCTTAAAAGGCTCGGATCATAATTCCGTCTCATACAAGATGGAATGTTTGTCACCGGGTTGCGGTAATATTTATGGTGCGAACGGCACAGATATTTTCCARCGTAAATGCCCAAAGTGTCAGGGTGGAAAGCAAGGAATTGATTATTAATCTGTCTTAAAGGTAATGGATAAAAATGGAATTTGTAAATACGCTTAGTAACAACTCTGTCATCGGTGCATTCTTTGCTGGCGTGGCTGTATTGATGTGTGTTTCACACTTTAAGTGGATTAACCGTCGCTTTTGTAAGGCTCCGAAAGTTTTCAAAGCTCTGGAAACTGGTTTAGAAAAACACAATTGCAAGTTTCTTCCTACTACCTATTTAGCCTCAGAAACGAATTACACTGTATCAGAAGTGGAATTGCTGTGCACAATGCACCCTAAAATCATAAGAAATAAGAAGCAATTAGAATCATGGTGTATTAAATAAGCGTGGCACATAACAAAAAAATTAAGTCACTCACTTCGTTCGCTGGGACACATACATGCGGGGCGGCTTCGCCATTATGCCCCACTTGTATGCGCTCCTTATTTAAAAGTTATATTTTACGGGGGTAATATGCCAATCAAGCAGTTTGATAAGTGGATTGATAGCATCGTTTCTAAATACGAAATTGAAGCTCAATGCTGCAGTAAGTTTTCAGGTGTTTTCTCAGGCTACTACTCTCCAGAATACTTAGCTAAATGCAAGTTTGTTGTAACGGACGTAATCCCGAAGCCTGACATTCCCGAACTACGCCATATTGGTTTAGGTGACTTTCTTGATATGGATTGTGGGGCAATCAACTACAAACACATGTACTTTATGAAACCCCAGCATCAAGAAAACTTAGAAATTCATATTCACGAACTCATGCACACAATTCAATGGGAGCAGCTAGGCGGAGAAGGCTTTTTGAAGCGGTACGTTCAAGAAATCAATGAACACGGCTATGACAATTCGCCATTAGAGAACATGGCATACGATCTAGGTCGTAGTTTCAAATCAGGTGGCGCTGCAGTTGATGTAGCTAACTTAGTGCGTGAAAAAATATAACAAATTGCTTAACAAAGACTCCTAACGCTTGGCGACTTAAGTCCCAATTTCAACTCTGTGCTTATGGCACAATATTTAAGTTAAGTGGCATCGCGTTGTCGCTTGTTAGCAAGGCGTTATACCTTAAGAGGAAAACATGGACATTTTACTAGGTACTTATAAAGATCCTGCTTATGGTCTTGATTGGCATGAACAAACAGATGAAATTGAAGACTCAATTAGAAAGCATCTAAAAAGATCAGAACTTCCAGTAGAGTGTTCAATTCAAGAGCACAATATTGGTCGTGGGGCTGACAATCCAGTTACAGTCGTTCAAGTTCTTTCTATTCTTGGTTTAGTTGGTTTTGTCATTCCTGAAGCACATAAACGAGTTCGAGAATCTATAGAAGAATGGTCGCGTATTAAAGGTCACTTTACAAAGCTGCATACGCTTTTATCTCGAAATTACCGGGTAATAGCTCTACCAGAAGAAGTTCTTTTTATTAAAGCAGTTGAAGCGTTGCTCAGTGAAACAGAATCTAATGATGCCGCATTTGTTCGTTACGAAACAGTCCATAGTGTCGGTAGTTACGAAAAGTATTCTGGTCTAAAAGGTTTCTACTTTGATTGTAAGGGTAAGCAATGGCGTGTTGTTATTGATGGTCAAGGTGAAGTGAAACTGATAGAACAGGTATAACAAACGAGTATGTAGTCAATCGTTAAATTTTGGCGAGATTTTTAATCCCACATCACGCCGTCTCTGAGCATCGAATTTAAGATCACCACTATGTTGTGCGCTGAGCCGCAGGGAGTTTGGATAGGCGCGAACAGAGYTCGCCTTGTCTGCAACTGCGCACTTTCCCCCTTCAARACTGCGCAGTGTTTTGCGCACTTTTTGACTCACGATCCGCGCCCCACAAAGGCTAGCGACGCAAAAATGTCATCGGTGTGCGGTTTTTCTTTCTTGTCTACAAGTGCGCAATTTTTCGCTTTTATTTTAACCCTGCTGACACCGTAGCGTTTAGTTTGGCTGGGCCTATAGCGTTTTCCTTTTCCATTGGCTTTGCCGCGTACTTTAGCAAGATACGACAGCCAGTAGATGATCTCGGCTTTGGCGTGTAAGTCTCCTCTGGGTAGCACTTTAAAACCGCACCCTTGTACATGGCCTCCTTCAAAGGCAGCCCAGTAACCGTCAATGGTGGTTTGGATAGTGTGGAAATGATTCACCTTGGAACCGTCCAAAAAGAGCACGCAATGGTAATGCTGTTGTTTGGCCTTTTCATGCTCTCTCACCCATAGGTAGCCAATGTTAGGCGTTTTGTAGTATCGCTTTAGGGCTTGTACCACCAGCGAGAACAAGCGACTCACCGTAGTGTTATTGTCGGTGTATTCCGTTAGGTGCAAATCAAAACGAAAGCAGAACACCCGAGCATAGTGAGACTCCATCGCTTCCAACTGACCAACCAATCGCTGAAGAATGTCGGTGTAGAGCGGCGATAAGTTTGGCCCAGTATTGACCACCCAGCAGCGACCGTCTTTGGTCTTGAAAAATCCCGTATTAGTGGAGTAGGGCAATTCCTGATCTCCTTTCCATTACTCCACCAGCTCCTTTTTCATCACCGTTTGCGGCTTTAAAGTCGCTTCGCACGCATCGGAAGTCGGCGAACCAAAGTGTATAACCCTTACTTCTCTTATCAGTGATATGGATATTGAGTGGAAGATATTAATAAAACCCGACATGCTTCCTCTGGATCGGTAAGTGGCCACTATCAACGTGATTGCAAGGCTGCCAAGTCGCTCTCAGTAACCAAGCGCTTTGAAACAAGTGGAAATGCGCCTAAAAAACCTTGAAAACATATCTCACCTCGTCTAATCCGCATTAAATCAGGTATTTAGCTGATAGCAGTTACTTACTTTTGCCATTGCCAATAAAAATGGCTGCCAATACTGACAGCCACTGGTTTGAATGATTTTCTACTATCGGCGGTGCAGAGGCATATCGTCTCGGCTGGCCTGTAAGTGACGTTTAGCCGTTGTCGCGAGCTCCTGCATTGCCCATATAACCCCCTTACAATGTTGGTTATCAACGTCCTCAAAATGAGCAGTACCCAGTACGACAGTTAGGCTCTCTAGCTGACACAAGGCTTTATCTGCCAGCTCAGCGTGATCAACGGGATGCTTGGTTAAACTCGTCATTACGCTACCTCACCTAACGCTTGTGGCTCCGACTGAAAAGCGGCTAGCAGGGTATCGCAACTACACTTTGATAGCTGCTTAGCTCCCCGTTTGGCTCGCCAGCTATTAATCAACCTAATCGCGTTTTTTGCTGCATCGAGATCAGCCAACCAGTAGCGTTTAAACATGGCCTTGTAGCCGCGCACACTGGTAAACGGTGCGGGTTGATCGGCGATGCGCACACCATGACGTATGCGGAGAAGGCTCATATCCGTTGGCAATGTGATACTCCAATACTTGCCGGCCTCATCCAGTACGTTGGCATGGGTAAGATCTCGGATATTCACATCCAGCGGGTGTAGGCCAGCTTTGCCACGGCGCAAAAGCTCTAATAGACACAGTTCGGCCTTGCTTGGTGCAGGAATTTTGCTCATTGTTGCCACTCCCCATTTAGCCATGCCTCATAGTCAGCTTCGCGCCAGCCAATGGTGCGTCCGTTGATTTGAATCGGGGCAGGGAAAGACTTTTCCTTGCGCCACCAGCGCCAGAGGGTTTTTCTATTTCTCCCAACCATAGACTCCATTGCATTAGGAGCAATAATCACTTCATGCCTCATCACTTCACCTTTGGGTTGCTCTTGGAATTGATGAGTCCATTAGAAACTATGTGAGAGTTGTAGTATCGACGATAGCGCTAATGTCTATGACATTAACGCTGATGAAGTAGCTTTTTAAAAAGCTAACAAAGGGAGGGTGATATATAAGTTATTGTTTTACTTGGCGCCAAGCCATCTGGCGACACTTCGCTTCACATCTTTGTCTTGTCCAATTTTTCGTCTTGCTTCTTCATACTGAGGGATTTCTAAAAGTAGTGCTTCTGCCATTTTGTGAGGGTTTTCAATCTCGTCAACGTCAAGAACCTTCTTTGCCAGCTCTTGGATAATTAACTTTTGCGGAGCGCTAACTCTAGAGGAGGCAATCGCTTGTGCTTCTTTTTCTTTGGCTGCCATCTCTGCAGCTATATCTGAGTCATTGTGTCGGTTTGGGAGAGGGGCTAAGCCATGTATTGCTTTATGCAGCTTATCCAAGTCTGACTTCATCACTACCAGTCTGTTTTGCAGATCTGGCACTTGGATGCCCACTAACTCTGCATTTTTCAACCCCCCTTCGTAGCCAACATGCTCTGTTTTGCTACTGCTTACTAAGTTAGGTCCTGATATCTCCATCGTGTCATCATCCGCCTCTATCCACACTCCATCAGCGACAGCATCATAGACGACCATTGGATTCAGTAGACTTTCATCGATTTCCATCGGGCCAGATCCAATCACGTGTCCCTCATCCATCTGAAAATTCTCACCCTCTCCTGGCTCGTGGACTTTGGCAAGCTCTTCTTCAAGTTTCATGTTCTTTATGGCTTCCGGTTCTAGTTCACCATAAAGAAAATCAGGCTTGACGAACGCTTTGCAATTCTCGCCATTGAGAACCGCACATAGCTTTATCGCTCCGATTTCACGCCAATGATAGATATCCTCTTCCTCGCAACCTAACAACCTCGCCGCTCGCGCCACTGAGCAGTATTCAAGAGGTAATAATGGTGGCAATTGGGTATCCGTTTTTTTCTTTGATGACATGGTTTAATCCCTCCCTACAAATGCCACTACATTGGTGATAGTAGTGTTTTCGTTTAATCGTTGTTCCCATGATTCCAAAGCTCTTCGTTTCTCAGGCRGGTATTCATAGCGGTCATAGTGTTTGCTAGATACGTCATTTAGCGCATGGTTCTGAATGCGGTCTCGGAGTGATTTAGAAATGCCAATCTCGCCCATTAGGGTTTTACAGGTGCGGCGAATGTCGCGGGGGATGAAGGACGAAACAAAAGGCGTTGCGTCTCGGTATCGGGTAACGGCCTGAGAAAGCGAATCCAGCCGGATATGCTCATTACGGTTTAAACGGTGCGGAAAAATAAAGTCAGAGTCTTGGTTTACCTCGCGCAGTTGGCGAAGAATCGTCAGCGCAGATTTAGTCAAAGGAATGATGTGCTCTCGCTTATTTTTAGACAAATCACGACTTACCAATAGTGACTTTTGTTCCCAATCTACCGCCTCCCACTTAGAAGCCGCCAGTTCATAAGGTCGCTGTCCTCCGGTATAGAGGCAAAGTAAAATCAGGCACCGGATGGTATCGCCCATCTTAAACCGCTCATATTCCCCTTTTAGGTCAGCGATTAGCTGGATCACTTCTCCCATTTTCAGGTAGTGATTACCCACGCGCTCTGCATCTTTCTGTTTGGGGATGGCCGTCATCGGGTTAAACACTAAGCCAAACTTAGCCTCATCAATGAAGTTAGCAGGATCGTTATCGTGTTTTAGCCCATAGTTAAACGCTGCCATTAGATAGCTGCGTACACGATTGGACTGAGTTTTCGCTCCACGCCTTATCATTTCCGCCAACACCAGTTTTAACTCGTTTGTGGTTACATCCTTGGCTTTCGTAGCAGGAGGTATAACCGGATACACTTCCTTCTCAAGAGATGCCAGAACGGCTTTGTGAGTGCGCTTACCGTCCCTCACCATTTGCGCGACATAGGCTTCAAACAATTGCTGTATAGACCCCTTCCTTGCTTCCTCGCGCTTTGCGTTTTCTTGGTCACGCTTTTTCGTCTCGATGTGCTCTTTCGGATCAATCCCCTGAATAAGCAAGTCACCCAGCTCTTTCTGTTTGGCTCTTGCATCATTCAGTGACAGAGCCGGGAACTGGCCTAACGTAATGAAGTTCGCTTTGCGGCCTACAAAGTAACGAAACACAAAACGTTTACTGCCTTTTGGGGTCACTTGTACTGCCAGCTTGCCCGTTCCGCGCTCACTATTGCTGTCCCACTCATAGTAGGGTTTAGCTTTGGGTTTTAGTCCACGAATGGCACTTACCGTTAACATCGCACACTTCCTCACTCAAAGATTTCCTTGTTTGACTATGGCGATTTTTAGTCAAACACTTAGTCAAACAAGAGCGTACCTGAATGAGACTATACGAGAAAAGATGAGTTGAAGAAATGTTTTTAACTATCTGAATTAAAACAAAAATAAACTAATTTGAGATGATGTGAGATTTTATCGAAAACAGTCATATCACGACTCATAATCGATTGGTCCCCAGTTCAAGTCTGGGAGGGGCCACCATATTCCAGAAGGCTCGTAGAGAAATCTACGGGCCTTTATCTTTTCTGGTCCGGTCTATATCCGGTCTGCGATTACTTCCGGTAAGCTCTGTCCATTCGGTCAGCCGAAACACGCCACGTAGTCACCACAGAGTCACACTTCCCCTATCAGAGTGATATCCACCATCAGAACCTTCTCTCGTCTGTACAGCACGAATCAGGGCAGATACATACCACTCAACATCAGAACCGAACCCCGGAAAAACCAATGGCACACAGGATTACAGCGCGGATCTGGTATGAGTTAGGGCTAAGAGTTGGGTTAGTGGAATCAGATGGAACTACCGTCGACGACGACGGCAAACTGGACGGAAAACCTAAATAGGAAATTTACATTAGGGTTCGTGTCCAGCTCGGTATCTAGCCAAAATTACAGCTAAAGACCGGATAGAGACCGGACCGACGACGCCGTCGCCAAAGTTACTGGAACTACATCATGTAGGAAGTCAGGCAGGATAAGCCTTAGAGCGAGATTACAGGGCCAGTCTGGTGCGACCGACCCAGCGATCTAGGATTTGTTGTTAGGTTGGGGGGGGTTAAGAAACAGAGGCTATAAGTATTGACAAGAAGATATGTGACCTATAT